>CAZUVG010000005.1:0-28069 GCA_964623765.1 uncultured Roseicyclus sp. | reverse complement strand
GGGTGGCCAGCCGACGCCCGCGGGAACAGCCGCAATCCCCGACTGAGTTTGTTTCGCCTGTCCGGTCCGCCCCGCAAGCCCTCGCCTGTCCGGCCCCAGGTCGCCGCACGTTGGCCCGTGTCGCGCCCGGCGGCGGTCTCCCGATCCAACCCCCGATCCTGCCAACCGGCCCGGCGCGGGCGAACGTCGCCCGCCGGTGCGCCGGCCTGTTTACCCAAATCGCCAACCCCGAAGCACGGAGGCTCCTGCCATGAAGATCGAACTGCGTCCCCTCGCCGACATCATCCCGTACGAGAACAACCCCCGGATCAACGACGGCGCGGTCGATGCGGTCGCCGCGTCGCTGCGCGAGTTCGGGTTCCGCCAGCCGATCGTGGTGGACACCGAGGGCGTCATCGTCTGCGGCCACACGCGGTACAAGGCGGCGCTCAAGCTCGGGCTGGAGAAGGCCCCGGTGCATGTCGCCAAGGACCTGAGCCCGGCGCAGATCAAGGCGTACCGCATCGCCGACAACAAGAGCGGCGAGCTGGCCGAGTGGAACTTCGACCTGCTGCCGATCGAGCTGGGTGAGCTGCAGGCGATGGAGTTCGACCTCGCATCGCTGGGCTTTGACGAGAAGGAGCTGACCAAGCTGCTCAACGCCGGCGGGAACGCGGGGCTGACCGACCCCGACGAGGTGCCATCGCCCCCCGATGAGGCGACCACGCGCCCGGGCGACCTGTGGATCCTCGGCAAGCACCGGCTGCTGTGCGGCGACAGCAGCAGCGCCACGGATCTGGATCGCTTGCTCGATGGGCAGGTCATTGACCTCGTGAACACCGACCCGCCGTACAACGTGAAGGTCGAGCCGCGGAGCAACAACGCCATCGCGGCGGGCAACAGCTCGTTCAGCAAGCAGCAGGGCAAGGCCCACACCCATCACCAGAAGCTCGACCTCGCTCGGCACCCGGAGAAGGCCAAGCCGACCGGCAGCAAGATGCGAGCGAAGGACCGGCCGCTGGCCAACGACTTCGTCACCGACAACGCCTTCGACGCGCTCCTGCTCGCGTGGTTCGGCAACGCGGCGCGGGTGCTCAAGCCGGGCGGGTCGTTCTACATCTGGGGCGGCTACGCGAACCTCGGCAACTACCCGGGACCGCTCGATGCGTGCGGGCTGTACTTCAGCCAAGGGATCGTGTGGGACAAGCAGCACCCGGTGCTGACCCGCAAGGACTTCATGGGCGCGTTCGAGATCTGCTTTTACGGCTGGAAGGAAGGTGCAGGCCACAACTTCTACGGCCCCAACAACGCCACCGATCTCTGGCACGTCAAGAAGGTCAATCCGCAGAGCATGGTCCATCTGACGGAGAAGCCCGTCGAGCTCGCGGCCCGCGCGATCCAGTACTCGTCCAAGCCCGGCGAGAACGTGCTCGACCTCTTCGGTGGCTCTGGTTCGACGATGATCGCCTGCGAGCAGCAGGGCCGGCGCGGCTTCCTGATGGAGCTCGACCCCCTGTACTGCGATGTGATCGTGCAGCGGTGGGAAGCGTTCACGGGGAAGAAAGCCGAGCGGGTTCCGGCGAACGCTGTGGCCGAAGAGAAAGCCCCGGCGACGGCCGAGGCGTGAGGGAGGGGGACGCGATGCGGTCAGTCGCTCGGGCCCTTCTCTCGGAGGGCGTGGTACTCAGTCATCCCGTCAAGATGGACATCGGTCGTCGCCGGAAAGTTCCGCCGGCGCTCCGTGGTGACGATGCCGCGCTCGAGCAGGAACGCCAGCGCTGTGGCTGCCTGGGTGACCGGGATCTGCGCGGCGACGGCGAGCGTCTCGACGGTGTCGCCCTCGCCATGCTCATCGAAGCGCCAGCAGACACGCTTGAAGGCCCACATCGTGCATCGGTGCTCGTAGGGCGAGCCCACCCTGGGGACGACGCTGCGCACCAGGCTGCCGTCTGTGTCCACGCGGAACGACTCGATGCGCTCGGGACGGGGTTCTTGGTCGGGCCGGTACATTCAGCGGCCCCCCTTCGCAACCGCCGCGACGAACAGGCCGCGGTCGGTCTTCTTGAAGCGGGCCGCGTCGCCCTTCTTGGAGATCTCTCGGATGATCGCGGCGTAGAGCGTGGCGTGCGGCGTCTTGCCGCTGGTGGTCCAGCCCGCCGCGATCGCCCGCTCGGCGATGGCCTTGGCGGCCAGCGGCTCGCCCGCTTCGGCGAGGACCTTCGCGGCGAGGTCGAGCCCGCTCGGCTTGCGTTCCGAGGCGCTCTTCTTCGATCGCGGCTGCTTGGGGGCCTCGCCCTTCGCGTACGCCTCCAGGTTCGCGTCGTTGGCGATCTCCTTCGGGCTGGGCACCTCATGGTCCTGCGGCACAGCCTTGGCCTGCCGGGCTCGCTTGGTCTTGGCCGCGCCCTCGGCTCGGGCGGCGCTCGCGGACATGCGGGGCGTCTTCTTGGCCGGGGTCTTCTTCGCAGCCGTCTTGCTGCTGGCCTTCTTGGTGGTGGTCTTCTTCGTGGTCTTCTTGGTCATGTCGGTACTCCTTTGGTTTACAAAAACAGCGAAGCCCGCAACGAGCGGGCTTCAGAGGGGTCGGATCTCGATGTCCCGGTTGCAGGCCGGGCATGTGGTTCGTGTTGGCGGGGCCGATTTGCGGCCCGCTTCGTACGCCCGTTCGAGCGCTTCCTTGATCGACCATACCGAGAGGTCGTGGAAGTCGAGGCTGTCCATGTTGCGGGCGTCGAGGGTTTCGAGGCCAAGGGCCTCGCGGGCGATGCGGCTGATGGCGGTGTCGCGTGCTTTGCTCATGGTCGTCTGCTCCTTCGGGGTGCGGTGCGTTCAGTTGGCGTCGGCTTCGTCCGCCTCGGCCAGGAAGTCCTCGATGCGCTCGCGCTCCATCCCGCTCATGCTCATCACCAGCTCGATCATCCCCTCGCGGATGCGGCCGAGGTCGCCCGGGTAGCCCCAGTGCTTCTCGGCGAGCGCGGCCCGCTTGGCGTGGGCGTCGAGCTCCATCTGCAGGACATCGATCAGGCGAGCGATGTCGCTGCAGCGCTTCGCGTAGGCCTGGCTGGCGGTCTCGTTCGTGGTCGTCATGGCGTGGTCTCCTTCGGGTGGTCTCGGCGTTGGTTGGGGCCGCGGGGATCCGCCCCGCGTGTGACACATGAAGCCATGACACTTGGCCAAAGGGAAGGCTTTCTGGCCTTCATTTGCAGATGTTTTCGAGATTCTGCGGCCACCCGGCGGCAAGGTCCGGGAGGTGCGCGATGACTCCCGAACACGCGCCTAGCGACGCCGGGCCGCAGCGCCTCAACCCGGCCGCGATGTCCCCGGCCGACGCGGCCCGCGTGCTCACGCGCGTGGGCGCAAGCCCCGTCACCGAAGACATGCTCCGGGCGGACATCGACGCCGGCGCGCCGACCAACTCGGACGGAAGCATCAACCTCGTGCAGTACGCCGCGTGGCTTGTGCAGCAGATGAGCGCTGGGGGTGGGCGTGGCGAGTGATTCGAACCAGCCTGTCCAGTTGAGGATCGACCCGCGCTCGCTCAAGCCGTCGGAGACGTGCCGGCTTCTGAACTCGACCCCGCTGGGCGAGGTGATCAACGAGCGGCAGTTGCACCGCCATCGCACGCGGGCGGGGTTCCGGATTGGGGACGGCAAGACCGTCGACCTGTTCCGATACACCGCTTGGCTGGTCTCGACGCGGCACGAGCCGAAGCCCGAGCCAGCGGAGGATGAACTCTCGGGCTACGACGCGGTGCGCGAGAGGGCCCGCGAGAGGAACAAGGCCCTCTCGCTCTCAGGCCGGAACATCGGCGAGCTTCCACCGGTCGGCGACCCCGAGCGCAAGCGGCGCTGCACCGAGTCGTTCAAAGCCTTCTGTGACACCTACTTCCCGCAGACCTTCCACCTGCCGTGGTCGGACGACCACCTCAAGGTCATCGCGAAGCTGGAGACGGCGGTGCTCGAGGGCGGCCTCTTCGCGATGGCCATGCCGCGCGGCAGCGGGAAGACCACCCTCTGCGAGACGGCCTGCCTCTGGGCCATCCTGATCGGGGCGAGGCCGTTCGTGTGCCTGATCGGCTCGGACGAGGAGCACGCGGCCTCGATGCTCGAAAGCATCAAGAGCGAGCTGGAGAACAACGACCTGCTCGCCGACGACTTCCCGGAAGCGTGCTACCCGATCCGCAGCCTGGAAGGCATCCACCAGCGGGCTTCGGGCCAGCTCTACAAGGGCGAGCCGACGCACATCGGTTGGACCGCCAAGGAGATCGTCCTTCCCACCATCGAAGGATCCGCTGCGTCGGGCGCAATCATCGCCGTTGCGGGGATCACCGGACGCATCCGGGGCATGAAGCGAAAGCGTCCGGACGGCCAGAGCGTCCGCCCGTCGCTCGTGCTCATTGATGACCCGCAGACCGACGAGTCGGCCCGGAGCCCCAGCCAGTGCGCGGCACGGGAGCGCGTGCTCGCGGGGGCCATCCTCGGCCTTGCGGGGCCGGGCCAGAAGATCGCGGGGCTGATGACGGTCACGGTCGTGCGCCCCGACGACCTCGCCGACCGGCTGCTCGACCGCGACAAGCACCCCCAGTGGCAGGGTGAGCGGACGAAGATGGTCTACGCCTTCCCGGCCGACGAAGCGCTGTGGGCGAGGTACGCCGAGATCCGGGCCGAGGGCCTGCGGGCCGACCGTGGTCTCTCGCAGGCGACGTCCTTCTACAAGCGGAACCGCAGGAAGATGGATGCCGGCGCATCGATCGCCTGGCCGGCGCGGTTCAACCACGACGAGCTGAGCGCCGTCCAGCACGCGATGAACCTCAAGCTCCAGGACGAGGCCGCGTTCTGGGCCGAGTACCAGAACGAGCCGCTGCCCGAAGTCGCGGCCGACGACGACCTGCTCACGCCAGAGCAGATCGCGGCGAAGACCAACGGCATGCCGCGGGGTGTTGTACCCATCGGCTGCACACGGGCGACGGCGTTCATCGACGTGCAGGGCAAGCTGCTGTTCTGGCTCGTCGCGGGCTGGGAGGACGACTTCACCGGCTATGTGCTCGACTACGGCGCGTGGCCGGACCCGAAGCAGCAGTACTTCTCGCTACGCGACGCGCGGCGGACGCTGCTAACCGAGTTCCCGAGGGCGGGCCAGGAGGGCGCGATCTATGCGGGGCTCGAGGCCCTGACCGGCGAGCTGCTCGGCAAGGCGTGGCGGCGCGACGACGGGACAGACCTGCGCATCGAGCGCTGCCTGATCGACGCGAACTGGGGCCAGTCGTCGGACGTGGTGTACCAGTTCTGCCGCCAGTCGCCCCACGCCGGGATCGTCATGCCCAGCCACGGCCGGTACGTAGGCGCGAGCAGCATCCCGTTCAGCGACTACAAGCGCAAGCGCGGCGAGCGGGTCGGGCTCAACTGGCGCGTGCCGCTGGTGACCGGCAAGCGGGCCGTGCGGCACGTGGTCTACGACACGAACTACTGGAAGAGCTTCACGCACGCGCGGCTGGGCGTGCCCATGGGCGACCCAGGCTGCCTGTCGCTCTTCGGCCGCGAGGCCTCACGGCACCGCCTGCTGGCCGACCACCTGACCAGCGAGTACCGGGTGAAGACCGAGGGCCGCGGCCGGACGGTCGACGAGTGGAAGCTGCGGGTCACGGGCCTCGACAACCACTGGCTGGACTGCCTAGTCGGGGCGGCGGTCGCGGCGTCCATGCAGGGGGCGGTGCTGTTCGGGACGGATCACAAGGTCGCGGCGAGGCCTCGAGTGCGGTTGTCGCAAATCAGGAGGGCCAAGGCATGAGTCGAGCGCCGATGCCACGGCATGAGGAGCCGGACTATGGCCTGCGGTGCCCCGCGTGCGGCTGCGGGCACTGGCGGGTGATCTACACAAGGCCACGCCTGGGCGGCCGCCTTGTGCGCCGGCGCGATTGCCGTCACTGCGGCAAGACGGTCATCACGACGGAGAAACTCAACGGGAAATGACACCCAAGTTCCATATGCGTAACGATCTGCGCATGAGAGGGAAGAAGCGCGTGACGAGCGCCCGTTTGTAGCGTAGAAGATCCATAGACATCCAGGCCGGGATTCCCGGAGGCGAACGGTGGGCGGCTGATCCCCGGCTACCGCAGAGCCAGCGAGTAACGCGCCGTGCAGGGCTGCACCCCTGTGCGGCGTTGTGCTTTTTGGACTCGCCTTCGGGAACCCCGGCCTGGTGCAAGGACGCACTGCGATGCCCGAGCCGACCGACAATCTGGAGCAGGTGATCCGCGACAACGCCGCGGGGCCGAAGCGCGCCCAGGGCGACGCCGGGAGCGTCGACCAGCACTCGCTGAAGGACCAGATCGATGCCGACCGCTACCTCGCCAGCAAGCAGGCCGCGGCGCGTCCGGCCCGAGCGATCCGGCTGACCCGTCTCGTTCCGCCCGGGGCGGCTGGGGAGGGACGCGGCTGATGCTCGGGCTTCTGCGTCCAAAGGCGATCGCCGCATCGAAGCCGCCCGCGAAGCGGGCTGGGGTCTTCCGCCGTGTGATCCGCGCGGGCTTCGACTCGGCGACGACCAACGACGGCAACCGCCGCCACTGGGCGCACGCCGATGGCATGAGCGCCGACGCGGCGGCCTCGCCCGAGGTTCGTCGCGTGCTCCGCAACCGGGCCCGATACGAGACCGCCAACAACGCCTACGCCAAGGGCATCGTGCTGACGCTCGCCAATGACGTAGTGGGCACCGGCCCTCGCGTGCAGATGCTGACCGACGACGATGTCGCCAACGAGCGCATCGAGCGGGCGTTCATGGCGTGGGCCAAGTCCGTAGGGCTGCCCGAGAAACTCCGCACGATGCGGGCCTCACGCGCGACGGACGGCGAGGTCTTCGCCGTGCTCGTCAACAACCCGACTCTGGCAGGCCCGGTGAAGCTCGATCTTCGGCTGGTCGAGGCCGACCAGGTCACGACCCCCGACCTCTCGATCGTCGACGACGGTGCGGTGGACGGGATCGTCTTCGACGCCTTCGGCAACCCCGTCGAGTACCACATCCTCAAGGGTCATCCGGGCGATGCCCGATCGGGCTACCTCGGCGTTGAGTACGACCGTGTTGCTGGTGCGTCGGTCATCCACTACTACCGCACGGATCGGCCCGGCCAGAGCCGAGGTATCCCGGACATCACGCCGGCGCTGCCGCTCTTCGCTCAGCTGCGACGCTACACGCTGGCCGTGATCGCCGCCGCCGAGACGGCCGCGGATTTCGCTGGCATCCTCTACACCGACGCTCCCGCCAACGGTGAGGCCGAGTCCGTCGAACCGATGGACGCGATCGAGCTCGAGGCTCGCTCGCTGCTGACGATGCCGGGTGGCTGGAAGATGGCGCAGGTGCAGGCCGAGCAGCCCTCGACCACGTATGCCGAGTTCAAGCGCGAGATCCTCAGCGAGATCGCCCGCTGCCTCAACATGCCGGTGAGCGTGGCGTCGGGCGACTCGTCCCGGCACAACTACGCCTCGGGTCGGCTCGACCATCAGGTCTACTTCAAGAACATCCGCGTCGAGCAGGATCACCTCGCGTGCATCGCGCTCGATCGCATTCTGGCTGCTTGGCTTCGAGAGGCTGTGCTGGTCAGCGACCTCCTGCCGCTCCGCGAACGCACGATGATCGCCCGTGGCGAGACGCTGTCTCACCAGTGGTTTTGGGACGGAACCGAGCACGTCGACCCCGCCAAGGAAGCCAACGCGCAAGCGACCCGGCTGGCCTCCAACACCACCACGCTCGCCACCGAGTACGCCCGGCAGGGTCGCGACTGGGAGACGGAACTGCGACAGCGGGCCAAGGAGGTCGCGCTGATGCAGGAACTCGGCCTGGCCGCCGAGCAGGCTCGCCCGCTCGCCCCGACCGGCAACCGACGCGAGGAGGAAGACGATGCCGACTGAACGACTTGTGAATCTCTGCGCCCCGGTCGAGGGGTGGATCGAGGCCGCGGCCGACAACGGCGATGTTCCAGCGCTGCGCCGGTTCTCGATGACCGCCTATACGGGCGGCCCAATGGTGCTCGCCGGCTGGGACCATCCGGTGGTCGTCGACCTGGCCGGACTCGATGTGCCGGGCAACGGGCTCAAAGGCCGGCCGATCCTCAAGGACCACAACCGATCGCTCATCGTCGGGCACACCGATTCGGTGCGCGTCGAGGGCTCGCAGCTGCTTGTCGAGGGGGTGATCTCCGGAGCCGGCGCGGTCGCCCGCGAGGTGGTCGAGAGCAGCCGGAACGGATTCCCGTGGCAGGCATCGCTCGGCGCGGTCGCGATCCAGATGGAGTACGTGCCCCGCGGCAAGAAGGCCGTCGCCAACGGACGCGAGTTCGACGGCCCAGTCCAGATCGCACGCCGGAGCGTGCTTAACGAGGTGAGTTTCGTCGCGCTCGGGGCGGACGACAACACCAGCGCGGCGGTGGCGGCGAGCGCCCCGGCCCAGACACCCACCCGACCAGTCAAGGAGGACGCCATGACGTTCGAGCAGTGGCTCGAGGCCAAGGGATTCGACCCCGCCTCGCTGAGCGACACCCAGAAGACCAATCTCGAAGCTCTCTTCCAGGCCGACGCCGACAAGGCGAAGGCTTCTCTCTCTCCGGCCGCGGATGCGGGCGAGGGCACGGACGCCGTCGCCCGCATCCGGGCTGAGTCGGCGGCCGAGACGCGGCGCATCGCCGACGTGCGGCGGATCTGCGCCGGGCGGCACCCCGACATCGAGGCGAACGCCATCGGCGAGGGTTGGGACAGCACCCGCACTGAACTCGAGGTCCTCCGCGCCGAGCGCCCTTCGCTCTCGGGCGGCGGCGTGAGGCGTGATGCCGACCACGCCCAGTCCGGGAGGGCGCTCGAGGCTGCTCTGTGCATGTCGGCGGGTCTGCCCGAGAAGCAGGTGGGCTCGTGGTACGACGAGAAGACGATGAATGCGGCTGTCGCCGCCGATTTGCGCGGCGCGGGGCTGCACACGCTGATCTACGAGACGATCCGGGCCGCGGGCGATCATGTGCGGCCGGGCCGGGTGGACAACGAGATGATCCGGTCGGCCTTCGCGGCTGACCGTCGTCTCATCCAGGCCGCCGCGGGCTTCAGCACGATCTCCCTCTCGGGCATCCTGTCGAACGTCGCCAACAAGACGATGCTCGCAGCTTACACGGCCGTCGAGAGCGTCATCGCCAACTTCAGCGCTGAGACGGACGTCAACGACTTCAAGGAAGTCACGCGCTACCGCCTGACCGGCAACGGGGTCTTTGAGAAGGTCGGACCGGACGGCGAGCTCAAGCACGCTGGACTTAGCGAGCAGCCGTACACCAACAAGGTCGAGACCTTCGGGCGGATGATCGCCCTGACGCGGCAGATGATGATCAACGACGACCTGGGTGCATTCCTCCAGATCCCGCGCATCATCGGCCGGATGTCGGCGCTGAAGCGCGAGGAAGCGGTCTTCGAGCTGCTCCTGGCCAACCCGGGCTCATTCTTCAGCGCGGGCAACAAGAACTTCATCTCCGGCGCGGACACGGCGCTGTCGATCGACGCGCTGACCAAGGCCGAGCAGCAGTTCCTCGACCAGACCGACAGCGACGGTAAGCCGATCCTGCTGACCCCGGCGGTGCTGCTGGTCCCGTCGTCGCTCAAGGTGACGGCCCAGGTGCTGATGACCGAGACGCGGGTGAACGAGACCACCGACGCGAACAAGCCCAAGCCGGCGGTGAACCCGCACGCGGGCAAGTGGCGTCCGGTCGCCTCGCCCTACCTGAACGCGCAGGGCCTCACCGGCGGCAGCGCCAAGGCGTGGTACCTCTTCGCCAACCCGGCAGACGTGGCGGCAATCGAGATCGCATATCTGCGCGGCAAGCGCACCCCCACCATCGAGAGCGGCGAGACCGACTTCAACACGCTGGGCATGCAGTGGCGCGGGTACTTCGACTTCGGCGTCGCGATGCAGGACTCGAGGGCGGCGGTCAAGAGCAAGGGTGAGGCATGACTCAGTTCGGCGGCGGCGGGTTCGACCCTGTCGACCCCGGTGACACAGGCAACGGCAACGGAGGCACAGCGATGGCAACCACATTCGTACAACAGGGCGCGGCGATCGATTACACGCCGGGGGCGGATACCCCCGCGGGCACGGTCGTCGTGCAGGGCGATCTGGTCGGGGTCACCCGGGTGGATCTCAAGGCGGGCCAGCTCGGGGCGCTGGCGGTCGAGGGGGTGTTCGACTTCCCCAAGGCCACCGGCACCGGCAACGGCTTCACCGCGGGGCAGCTCGCCTACTGGGACAACACCAACGACGTGGCGACCAAGACCGCGACGGGCAACAAGCTCATCGGCAAGGCGGTGCGGGTCGCGGCGGAAGCCGACGCGACCGTCCGCATCCGTTTGTCGCAGTAACTGGCCGCATCGATCGGAGGCTGAACCGTGGCGGACCTGCTCGAACAAGGCGCATCGTTTCTCGATACCCAGCGGCACGCGCACATGACGCGACCGGTGGTGTACCAGCGGGGCGCTGCGCAGGTCGAGCTCAACGCCACCATCGGCCGCACCGAGTTCGAGCAGGCCGACGAGGCCGGGCTCATCCACCGGATCGAGTCCCGCGACTTCCTGGTCCGCACGGCTGATCTGGACCTGGGCGAAGGCCCCGCCTTGCCCAAGGCCGGCGACCGTGTCCGCGAGACCGTCGATTCATCCGTGTTCGTGTACGAGGTCAATGCCCCTGGCGGTCAGCCGCCGTGGCGGTACAGCGATCCGTACCGCAAGGCGCTCCGCATCCACACCAAGCACATCGCCACCGAGGACCTTCCGTGACCAGTGTTCCCACGAACGGACATCCCCCCAGGCCTACGCCCCCACCGAACGGCGGGCACCGCTGGGCCGCGATCGCGCTGACCGTGGGCATGGCCGCGCTGGCCGTCACCGTCCAGTGGGGCGTGGTCACCACCAAGCTCGACCACGTCGAGCGGCGGCTGGACGAGCTCATCGTCGAGGCCCGGTCGCTGCGGGCCGAGTACCAGGCGATCGAGCGCCGGGTGTCCTACCTCGAAGGCCGATTCATCGGAGGCGCAAAGGGACCATGAGCACGATCAGCACACTCGCCGACGCGGTGGCCGAGCACATCAACGCGGGCACCTACGCCCAGCCGGTGTCGGCCGTCCGCACCTACCAGCCCGCGTTCACGCTCGAAGAGCTCGGCGAGCTGCGGGTGTCGGTCGTGCCGAGGACGACCACCGTCACCGCCGCCAGCCGCGAGAGCAGCACCTACGAGCACGTGCTCGATGTGGGCGTGCAGAAGAAGCTGCCAGCGGAAGACGACCAGGCCGCGATCGACGATCTGCTCGGACTCACCGAGGCCATCGGCGACCGCCTGCGGCACACGCGGCTGGCGGGCTTCCCCGAAGCGGCGTGGGCCGGTCTTGCGCACGAGCCGGTCGTCTCCAGCGAGAGCCTCGAGCAGCACCGCGTATTCACCAGTGTTCTGAGCGTCACCTACCGGGTGAGGAGGTAACCGATGGCAATCAAGCTCGGCATGGAAGCCAAGCTGCTCTACCTGGTCGGCGGCCAGGGCGGGGCCGGCACGTGGACGGCGATGGACAACGTCCGGGACGTGACGCTCAGCCTGGAAGCGGGCGAGGCCGACGTGACCACCCGCGCCAACGCGGGCTGGCGCGCGACGGTCGCCACGCTCAAGGAGGCGAGCGTCGAGTGGGAGATGGTCTGGGACACCGCCGACGCGGGGTTCACCGCCGTCAAGAACGCGTTCTTCAACAACGACCTGATCGGGCTGCAGATCCTCGACGAGGCCGACGGCCAGGGACTGCAGGCCGACTTCTCGATCACGAACTTCAGCCGCAACGAGGCGCTCGAGGAAGCCATCACCGTCTCGGTGACGGCCAAGGTGACCTACTCGGACACGGCCCCGAGCTGGATCGGCGGATAACAGATCGGAGGCATCGATGCGCACGTTCAAGGACAACCAGGGCCGCGAGTGGACCGTCGAGATCACCGTCGCGGCCATCAAGCGCGTGCGAGGGCTCGCGGGCGTCGACCTCATGGAGGTGCTCGAAGGGTCAAACGGGCTCATCGAGAAGCTCGTGCGCGATCCCGTCCTGCTGTGCGACGTGATCTACGCCGCGTGCAAGCCGCAGGCGGACGAGCGTCAGATTACTGACGAGGCGTTCGGCGCATCGATGGCCGGGGACGCGATCGAGCACGCGACGGCGGCGCTCTTGAAGGAACTGGTGGATTTCTGCCCGAGCCCGAGGGACCGGGCCAACCTCGGGCGGGTGCTCAAGGCCACACGCGAGGTGATGGACAAGGCCCGGGACGTGGTGGAACGCCGGATCGACGAGCTGATCGACGGCGGGGCGCTGGAACGGGCGGTGCTCGAAGCTGTGCCTCCGACGGTCGAGGCGGCGGCTGGCGGCTCGTCTGGCAGTGCGCCGGCATCCTCGGCATCGATCCAGCCCCCCTGACGCTGCGAGAGCTGGTCGCGATGGCCGAGGCCCGGCAGCGCGACGAGTGGAGCCGGACGAGTTCGGTCATGGCGCTGGTGGCCAACACCCAGCGCAACCCCAAGAAGACCCGCCCGTTCCGGCCCGTCGACTTCGACCCGTTCGCCCGGGCCGCTGACAAGCGAACGCAGGTCATCCCGGCCCCCGTGTCGGTGCTCAAGGACGTGTTCATCAGGAACCAGAAGCAGCAAGGAGGCACGCGTGAAGATTGATCCCAAGCATCTGGCCTTCGGATTCGGCGTGGTGATGCTCTCGCTCGGGCTCGGCGCATGCGCGGGCTTTGACCTGGGCGACGTCGTCAAGGTCAAGACGCCGAGTGGCATCCAGCAGACCCGCGGCCTGCCGCGCACCACCACGCTCAACGAGGCGGAGGCCGAGTACCGGGCCTGGTTCGAGGACACCCAGCGGGTCGGGGCCCAGTGGAAGGCGTCGATCGAACGCGGAGGCGAGATCCGTGGCCTCCTGGGGCAGATCACCCTCTCGGCCCTTGATGACTTTGGCCCCACGCTCGCGGGCGTGCCCATCGCGGGTCCGGCCCTGCCGGCGCTAACCGGTCTGGCCGGGCTGTTCATCGGCGCAGGACGACTCCGCAAGGAGAAGGAGGCGTCTTTCAACAAGGGGCTCAAGGAAGGCCGCGTGGTACCCAGCGGAGGTACGCCCGCGTGATCACCATGCGGATCAAGGACGTGTTCTTCGACCGGCCCGCGGTGAAGCGGTCGGTGGACGCCGCCAAGCGCCGTGTGCTGAGCAAGGGCGGCGCGTTCATCCGCACCGCCGCCCGGACCAGCATCCGCAAGCGCAAGGGCTCGGCCCCGCCCGGCAAGCCGCCGCACTCGCACGAGGGCTCGCTGCGGCGTCTGATCCTCTTCGGCTACGACCGCAGGTCCGACAGCGTGGTGGTCGGCCCGGTGGGCTTCAAGAAGAGCGTCGCGCCGCGAGCACTTGAGCACGGCGGCGCGACCGTCGTCGTCTCCCGCCGGCGTGGTCGGCTTCAGAGCCGGAAGGTCAAGATCGCCGCCCGTCCCTACATGGCCCCGGCGCTCGAACGCGAACGCCCGAAGCTGCCGGTGCTGTGGCGCAACAGCGTGCGGAGGGGGTCGTAGATGGCCGACACCCGAGGCATCCGGGCCGGACGGGCGTTCGTCGAACTGGGCGTCAGCGATAAGCTGTCGGCCGGGCTGCGGCGCGCCCAGCGACGCCTCGAAGCGTTCGGCGCGGGCGTGCAGCGGCTCGGCCTCCGTCTCGCCTCCATCGCCACGGCGGCGTTCGCACCGCTCGGGATCGCCGCGGTGAAGGCCGCTTCGGACGCCGAGGAATCGCTGTCCCGCTTCGCCCAGGTCTTCGGGCGTGAGGCCGAGGCCGCGGGGAAGTTCGCCGACGAGCTCGCCAAGCGGGTCGGGCGATCCGGGCTCGCGGCCCGCGACGCCTTGGGGACCTTCCAGTCGTTCTTCAAGGGGCTGGGCTTCGCCGGGCCCGAGGCCCGCGAGCTCTCTCAGACGCTGACGGAGCTGGCCATCGACTTCGCCAGCTTCAACAACCTCTCCGACGAAGAGGGCATCGAGCGGTCTATCTCGGCGCTGTCCGGATCCAGCGAGGTCCTCGACCGCTTCGGCATCAACATTAAGCAGGCGGCGCTCGAGCAGGAACTGCTCCGCATGGGCATCAACAAGTCCTGGACCGAGGTTACCGAGCAGGAGAAGGCCCTCGCCCGGCTCAACGTCATCATGCGTTCCATGGGCGACCAGGGGGCCGTCGGGGACGCCACGCGCACTGCGGGCTCGTTCGCCAACCGGATGAAGCGCCTCCGCGGCGAACTCCGCGATGCGGCCGTGGCGATCGGGCGGGCGCTGCTCCCGGTGCTCACGCCGATGGTCAAGGTGGTCACGGCGGCGGTGCAGGCCGTCCGCTCGTGGGCCGAGCAGAACCCCCGACTCGTCGCCACGATCTTCGGCGTCGGGGCGGCGGTCGTGGCGGCCGGTGCGGCGCTGATCGGCATCGGGCTGGCGATCAGCCTGGCCGGGGTCGCGATGGGCGGGCTGGCGACGGCGGTGGGGATCGTCGGCGCGGCCCTGGGGGCGCTGCTCTCGCCCATCGGGCTGGTGGTGGCGGCCGTCGTCGGACTCGGCGGCACGCTGCTGGTCACCTCGGGCAAGGGCGGCGAGGCCATCGCCTGGCTCATGGAGCAGTTCACGCGCCTGCGCGACTGGGTGTCCAAAGTCACCCGCGGCATCGCCGACGCCCTCGCCGCCGGCGACATCGCGCTCGCGGCCGAGATCCTCTGGCTGTCGCTCAAGGTCATCTGGCAAAAGGGCGTGGCGGCGCTGAACTCGGCGTGGCTCGAGGCGCGTCGGTTCTTCGTCTCGACCGCCCAATCAATGTGGTACGGCGCGCTCGCAGCCGCTCAGATCGTGCTGCACGCGCTCGAGGTCGGCTGGATCGAGACGACGGCGTTTCTCTCCAAGACCTGGTCCCGCTTCACGGGCGGCTTCCAGAAGGCGTGGGAGTCGGCCTCGTCGTTCGTCGCCAAGCGGATGCTGGAGATCCAGGGGCTGTTCGACGATGGACTGGATGTCGAAGCGGCCAAGAAGGCCGTGGACGAGCAGCTCGAGCAGCGGCTTGGCGAGATCGACGACCGCACCCGCGCGGCCCTGGCCGACCGCGAGGCCCGGCGATCATCCGAGCGCGACCGATCCAGCGAGCTCAACGACGCCACGCTGTCGGAGATCGGCAAGCAGTACGAAGACGCCCAGAAGGCCCTCGATGCCCAGACCGACGAGCGGGTCACCGATGCGCAGCGCGAGCTCGAACAAGCCCGCAAGCGTCTCGACGACGCCATCGAAGAGGCCCGCAGGCGTCGCGAAGAAGCCGAGGGTGAACCCGACAGCCGTCCGCGCAACCTGCTGGCCGAGTTCGAGGACCGCCTGCGCGGCATCGGCGACCTCGTGGCCGAGGGCATCTCGGTGCGCGGCACCTTCAACGCCAGCGCCGTGCAGGGGCTGGCCTCCGACGACGCCGTCGCCGAGCGGACGGCCAAGGCCACCGAGCAGACCGCCAAGCACACCCGCCAACTCGCCGACGCCGCCAAGAGCGGCGGCCTGACTTTCGCATAGGAGAACGTGTCTCGTGTCGATCGTCGTGACGGAGAAGTTCGAGAGCCGCCGGTCCACGAAGGGAGACAACCCTTCGGCGGAGCTCGTCTACACCGTGCGCGGCACCAACGACGACCTCGCGGCCCGGTCCGCCGCCGAGGCCGAGAGCCCGGCCACCTACGACGGCCTGCCCCGGCAGACGGTGTCGGTCGAGCCGGTGGGCTTCGAACTGTGGGAAGCGACGGCCCGATACGCCCAGGCCCAGGGCGGCGGGTTCCCGCAGACCGGCGAGAGCGTCTTCAGCTTCGATACCGGCGGCGGCACCCAGCACATCACCCAGAGCAAGCAGACGATCTCGAGCCACGCGGCATCGGGGACGACCGCGCCCGACTTCAAGGGCGCGATCGGCGTGACGGGTGACAGCGTCGAGGGCGTGGACATCACCGTGCCGGTGTACCAGTTCAGCGAGACGCACTACCTGCCCGCGAGCCAGGTGACGCAGGCGTACAAGGGCACGCTGTTCAACCTGACCGGCAAGGTCAACAGCGGCTCGTGGAAGGGCTTCAACGCGGGCGAGGTACTCTTCCTCGGCGCGTCCGGCTCGCGTCGCGGCACGGGCGTGGACTCCGACTGGGAGATCACCTTCCGCTTCGCGGCGAGTCCCAACGCTTCGGGTATCTCCGTCGGACCGATCAGCGGGATCAGCAAGAAGGGCTGGGAGTACTTGTGGGTCCGCTACGCCGATGCGGAGGATGCGGGCTCGCAGGCGATCGTGAAGCGCCCCGTCGCGGCGTACGTCGAGCGGGTGTACGACCAGGGCAACTTCTCGGCGCTGGGGATCTGAACCATGACCGACGCCTTCCGCAAAGTCCGGTCCGGCCAGCCGCTGGTGATCCCCGCGCGGGCGTACAACGCCTTCGTCGATGCGGCCGTGGCCGAGCGCCGGCGCGAACAGACCCAGGGCGGTGGGCCCCTGGCCGACGCCATGCCGCGCGGGCTGGTGCTCGTGCGGAACGACTCCGACCAGACGATCGAGCCGTACCACGTGCTCGCGATCTCGGGCGTGCTGGTCGAGCCGGGTGAGAACGACCAGGAGCGGACGTTCCATAGCCGCACGCCGCTAACCGGCGTGGTCGCCACCGAGGGCTTGAGCCCGATGGCGTTCGTGCTGGCGACCCAGCCGATCAAGGCGGGCGAACTTGGGCGGTGCGTGCTGACGGGTGTGACGCCCGCGCGGGTGTTCGTCAACAACGAGCTCGACACAACCTGCGACCTCGCGCCCGACGAGACCGTGCTCACCAGCACGCCCATGGGCGGCGTCCCGATCCTGTGGAAGGAGGAAGGCGTCGGCGAGAAGTGGGCGGTCATCGAGATGGGGCGGCCGTCATCGGGCCGCGTCACCGCGATCCTCGGCGCAGCCCAGCCGATCCCCAGCGAGCACAACCGCTGGCGCTACCCGTGGCAGGAGGCCCGCCTCGACGGCGATCCCGGCAGCGAGACCTACCTCCGCTACGTGGCGGTGCCCGAGGGTCTGTCGTCGCAGCTGCCCAGCGGCGGCGAAGACCCCACGCTGCTGGCGATCAACCGCTTCGAAGCGCACCACATGAACACGGCCGAGCCGGGCTCGGGCTTCGAGGGCCTGCTGGGCCTCGGTCCGGTGTGCGACCTGCCCGGGGTGCTGCCCAAGTGTCCGCCCGCGCGGTCGCTTCGGCCCAAGCTCGTGCCCATCCCCGAGGGCGTGTGCGTGCAGCTCACCTGCGAGCGCAACAGCAAAGGGCGGCCCGTCTGGGTCTTCGAGGCGATGACGCTGATGGAGCTGGCCGACCCCGCCGACGGGGACCGCAAGTTCAACCTGTTCGTGGAGGGCGGGGCATGAGCCAAGCCACGAACGATCTCGACACCCGCCGCGACCACGAGCGGGCCAAGTACCTGGAACTGGCCGCGCGGCCGGGCTCGGCGTATGGCTCAACCAATCACGGTCGCCACGCGGTCCCGATCGTGCGGGGCTGGAAGCCGCGCTTCGTCGTGGACTTCGGCTGCGGCCGCAACGACTTCATCCGTCACCTGCGCCGGCTCGGCATCGACGGGCTTGGCGTGGACTTCGCGTTCGACGACGCCGATGTCGTCAAGCCCATGCACGCGACTGGGCTCGTGGAAGGCGTGGCCGACGTGGTCACCTGCTTCGACGCGCTCGAGCACCTGTTGCCCGAGGACGTGAACCCAGTGCTGGCCGAGATACGCCGCGTCGCCCGGCCGCGCGGGTGGTTCTGCGTCTCGGTGTGCACGCGTCCCAGCCGCATCACCGCCCTGGGCGAGAACCTGCACCCGACCGTGCGGCCCATCAACTGGTGGCTCGACCGCATCGGGCGCGTGGGCGCGGTGACCGATCGCCGAGCGGGCGGCCGCTACATCATCGGGAGGTTCACCCGCTGATGCGCGAGAACCAGTCGGACATCGCGGCGCTGCAGCACGGGCTCAAGTCTCGCCGACCCGCCCGGGACGGACTGCGCTTGTACACCGCCGACTTCGACTCGGTCTCGCTTGCGCGCTTCTACCGCGGCCGCTCGGCGTTCCTGATCCTCTCCGGACCGTCGCTGAACCAGGTCGATCTCTCGCTGCTCCATCGGCGGGGCATCGTCACCATGGGCGTGAACAACTCGTGGACGATCCACCGGCCGACGCTGTGGACCTGCGTGGACGACCCGGGCCGCTTCATCGACACCGGCTGGAAGGATCCGGGCATCCTCAAGATCGTTCCGACGTGCATGTGGTCCAAGCGGCTGCGCATCCAGAACCCCGATGGCACCATGCGCGACAGCGCCTTCAAGGTCCACCAGATGCCCTCGGTGCTGTTCTTCCGCCGGGCCGATCACTTCGACCACGAGCGGTTCCTGACCGGGGACGCGATCCCATGGGGCAACGACGGCAAGACCGCGGACTCGCTTGGGATCGTCGGCAAGCGGAGCGTGATGCTGGTGGCCCTGCGCCTGCTGCACTACCTGGGCTTCGGGACGGTGTACCTGCTCGGCTGCGACTTCAAGATGGCCCCGGACCGGCGCTACGCCTTCGACGAACACCGCTCCAAGGATGCCATCCGCCACAACAACGTGCTCTACGACTCGCTGGCCCGGCGCTTCGAGGCCCTGCGGCCACACTTCGACCAGCACAAGTTCCGCGTGGTCAACTGCTCGCCGGGCAGCGAGCTGCGGGCGTTCGAGACGACGACCTACGAGGACGCGGTGGCAGCCGCGAGCGCCGAGTGCGTTAAGCGCGTCAGCTCGCAGGGCTGGTACGAGCCGAATCCTTCGCCCGAGAAGACGCCCGCGAAGGAGGCCGCCCGATGAGCGACGGCCCGACGCGTTACTACCTCTACATCCCCGTCTGGGCGACGGGCACGCCGCCCCAGGGTGGCGGGTCGAGCCAGTACTCATCGGGCTCGGGCTCTGCGCCCAGCGAGACGCCGTCTTCATCGCCGTCGATGCCGTCGAGCGAACCGTCGAGTTACTCGACGACGGGCGACGTGATCTACACCACCGGGCCAGGCGGTACGCCCACGCTGACGACCTACACGACGGATGCATTCACCAGCAACAGCGGCACCACACAGTCGGGCAGCGGTACTCCGACCGAGACCGCCTCCAGCCAACCGACCGAGTCGAGCGGAAGCGGATCCGGCGGCTCATCGAGCGGTGTCGCGAGTTCGTCGGCCGGCAGTTCGGGCTTCAGCAGCGGTCAGTCTTCGGGCGGGTCGTCCGGGGGCTCCTCGGGTGGTTCGTCTGGCGGTGGGTCGAGCGGTGGCGGCTCCAGCGGGGGCGGGTCTTCAGGCGGCGGGGGTTCCTCCGGCGGTGGCGGCTCGTCCGGAGGCGGTGGGTCGTCGGGCGGAGGCGGATCCTCTGGCGGCGGTGGCTCCAGCGGCGGAGGCGGTTCGTCCGGGGGCGGTGGGTCGTCGGGTGGTGGTGGCTCCTCCGGGGGTGGGTCGAGCGGTAACTGCCTGCTCTTCGGCACCCTCGTCCGCCTGGCCGACGGCCGCGTGACGCCCATCGAGAACCTGAAGCCCGGCGATCTGGTCGCCTCCGTCCGCGTCCCCGGCCTCGAGGTCGATGTGCCATACCGCGCCCAGTACAACTGGCTGTCCCAACACGGCCTGCACGGTGCCGAACGCACCGAGGCCCGCGTCGCCAGCGTGACCCTGGGCGAGCACCAGGGCTTCGTCGTCATCAACCGCCGCATCAAGGCGACACCCGAGCACCCGATCCTGATCCGCCGCGGCGACGAGTGGGGCTTCGCCTCCGCCGAGTTCATCCGGCCGGGCGACCGCCTGATCGACGACCAGTTCAACGAGGAGCCGGTCGAGCGAGTCGATCGGGTAGAAGCACCCACGAGGACCGTGGCCATCCACATCCCGGGCACCAATACCCTGCTGGCCGAGGGCGTCTGGGTCCACAATGACCTGCCCGCCACCGCCGCCTCCTCCGGATCGGGCAGCGGCATCTCGGCGTCCGCATCCGGCTCCGGATCGGGCTCCAGCAGCGGCTCGGGCTCATCCGGCAAGTCGAGCGGCTCATCGTCCTTCTCCTCCTCCGGCTCCTCCAGCGGATCGGCCAGCGCGTCGGCTTCGAGCAGCGGACCCGGCTTCTCAGCGACCGCGAGCACCGCCGGGACGTTCAGCGGGATCGTGACCTTCGGGACGGGGCCGGGGGAATCGGCGAAGAAGTGAGGCCAGGTTGACAGCCGGGTCGGTGACAACACCCTGTCACTGGCGGCCCCGAGCATCGAGCATCGACCGCCAATAACGGCTATCCTCCGACTCCATGTCTGGACCCCGTCAGGGCAACCCGCCGCCTCCCCCGCCGGAGGTGATGACCATCGACGAACTTGCGGTCTACCTGCAGGTCTCGAAGTCGTCCCTCTACAAGCTCGCGCAGGACGGGAAAGTCCCCGGCCAGAAGGTCGGGCGGCACTGGCGGTTCCACAAGTATGTCATTGATCGGTGGCTCGGGGAGAACGGGCGCGCTGCGGCCAAGGAAAGCTAATCGCGTCACATCCGGTGCAGAGGAACAAGATGCTGGGATTGAAGCTGAGAGAGGAGTTCAAGGGCCGCCGCCTCAAAGGCACCGCCATTGAACTCACCAACAAGAACAACACCGGCGCGACTCAGGTCCCCGCAAGCGATTTCCTGCGCATCACCTATCCCAGCATCGACGTCCTGAAGATGCTGGAGGCCTCCGGCCCGGATCAGGGTCGCCCGATCGTCCTGAAAGGAGAGCGAGGACAGGGTAAATCGCACCTGATGGCGACGCTCTATCACGCATTGACGGATCGTGACGCAACGACGACTTGGCTGACGCAATGGCGTGACACGCTCTCAAACGAAGTGCTCGATCGGATCTCGCTTCGCCCACCGATGCATGTTGTGAGCGAGAGCCTCCACCAGCAACACTACAAGACGCTGTGGGATCTGGTCTTCGCGAATCATCCGCGAGGGGAGTACTGCAAGGGTAAGTGGGAGGCCCAAGGCGACAAGAAGACGGATGTTCCGAGTTCCAGCATCGTAATGGAGATGTTGGACCACACGCCGATGGCCCTCATCCTCGACGAGTTTCAGACGTGGTTCGATGGCCTGACCAACTCTAAGCAAAACCGATGGCAGACTTGGGCGTTCAATTTCATCCAGATCCTGTCAGAGATCGCGAAGGAGCATCCCGACAGGCTGCTGCTCGTGGTGTCGGTTCGCAACGGCAAGACCGACGCGTTCCAGCAGATCCAGCGCGTCAATCCTGTGATCGTGGATTTCACCGGGATCACAGCGAAGCAGGACCGCGCACGCTTACTGCTGCATCGGCTCTTCGAGAATCGCCTGCAGGTCCCCCGATCGCAGATCGAGTCGACCATCAAGCCGCACGCCGAAGAGTACTTCCGGCTTCGGAACACCCCGCCCGCCGAACATGCCCGCCTCTCTGAGGAGTTCATCGAGATGTGGCCGTACGCCACCCATCTGATGAAGCTCCTCGAAGATCAAGTGCTGATCGCGACCAGTGCACAAGGCACCCGCGATCTGATCCGAATTCTTGCAGACCTCTTCAAGCGGGCTGGCGAAAACTCTGCCGTCATCACGGCGGCCGACTTCCAGCTCGATGACGACAAGAGCGGCATGGAGGCCCTGCTCGATTCTATCGCAAATCATCACCACGCCAAACTCCGCGAAAAGGCGCTCCGCAATCTGGAAGCCGTTCGAGATGCCGTCCCCGATCACGCGAAGCGCCTTCCTCGCCTTGAGGGAATTCTCGGCGCGCTCTGGCTTCGCTCGCTGGCGGACATCAACCAGGCAGGTGCGGATCAAGCGACCCTCCAAGTCGATGTGACCCGAGACCGCGGCGTGGACGACAATGCGTTCCATGTCGAGCTCTCAACCATCGTCGAGAACAGCTTCAATATCCACGAGGATGGCAATCGCTACATATTCAAGGAGGAAGAGAACCCCCAGGCCAAGCTAATCGCCAGTGCAAGAAACGATCGCCTGTTCCAAGAGGGTCAGGACATCGACAAACTCGCGAAGGAGACTCGCTATGTCATCGGCGGGTCAGAGGACACGGCGAGCCGATTCAGAGTCATCGTTCTGCCGCAGGTCTGGCAACGCGAACCATGGACATCGATCGACGAGGCTGATCAGCCGAGCCAGTGGGACGATCGCCTTCCGATCCTAGTGCTTCCCGAGGCACCCACGAAGCCTGAGGAGGCTCTTGGCCGGTGGGTGCGCGACTACCTCCCGAAGAATCGCAACGCGGTGCGGTTCCTCCTCCCGCAGGATGGCAGCACCAATCTGTTCAGCGATCGCGATCTGATCGTGCTAGCTCGATGCGTCCATCTCGCTGAACAGTGGAAGACGCAGAACCCCGAGTACGGCCGGCTTCAGACGAAATATCAGAAAGAACTCCGCGACATCCTCAAGGCCCGATTCGACCGTTTCGCCATCCTCGCAAACTGGAACTTCCAACAGCCCGAGAACTGCCGCTTCCACATCGAGTCGCACCGTGCCCAAGGCACCAACATCCCAGACGCCATCGAGAAGCTGATCGGCGAGAACCTGTTCATCCCCGAGGACTTTGAAGAGTTCATCCTCACTGCCGCCGAGAACAACGAGGCGATCGGCAAGCTCCTGCGAGAACTTCGTGAGCCCCGCCCCGGCGGCAAGGACTGCATCCCCTGGCTCGGTGAAACGCAGGTCAAAGAACGCATCATCCGTATCTGCGCCCGAGGGCAAATTGCCATCAACCTTCGAGGGCAGCGATACCTCCAGCAGGAGGATCACGAGGACGAGGACGCGGCGTGGCGGCGGCTGAAAGGCCAACTCGGCACTGGCCGCCACCTCGACGAGACGAATGTCCTTCTGCCACAGAGTGTCCCGGGCACGGGCGGCGTCCCATCGCCTCAGGACCCGACCGGTGGTGTTCCCGGCAGCGGGGCGCAGCCGGCGGGCGGCCCAACCGGAAGCGGCGGTACGGGCGGTACGGGCGAGCCGGGCGGAGGGACCGGTGTGGGACGAGCCGGAGGTGCCGGGCCGACACCGGGTGGCATCTTCGGCGGCTCGACCACGCGCGTCCCGATCGACATCCCCGCGACGTCGTCGCTGAATCTTCTTGGCCGGATCGAATCGCAGGGCATCAAGGCGGGCACGCAGATCCACAACCTTCAGCTCAAGGTCGGCAAGCTCACCGGCGCACAGCTGCAGGAGATCATCAGGAAGCTCCCCGACGGAATGACGTACGAACTCGGGCTGGAGAAGGAGCAGGCGGAATGACGCTTCCGGGTGACCTCCTTCGTCAGCTTCAGAGCTCATCACCGCCCGAGGCTTGGACGGCCGTGTTTCAGCATGCCTGGAACACCTGCTCCGCACCGTTCGGCGGTGCAAAGCCCGAATCCGAGATCGTTCGTCGCGATCGCGAGATCGGTGACCTCGATCATTTCCTTGCCACCGCGGGCTGGGATCTCTGGCCCGAGTACGAGTCGTGCGTCTCTCGCACGAGCACGGAACTCGCCGCGTGGTGGCAGGGCCGAGGCTCCGGTCGTGCCGTGCTGATCCTCGACGCCCTGTCGCTCCGCGAGGTGCCCTGGCTGCTTGCAGGTGCCGAGGCTCGCGGCCTCGTCATCCACAACTCCCGTCCAACTGGGGCCGAGCTCCCCGCAGATACAACCCCCTTCGCCAAGGCCATGGGCTTCGCCCAGCGGTCATCGCTGGGCGCGAATGGGGCTGGTCTATCGCACCACCTTCCCGGCGCGACAACCGAATGCTCCAACCTGCCGTGGGAAGACTGCGCTGCCATGATCGGCTCCCAGCCGGATTGGGTGTTCTGGCACGAGTGGCCCGACAAGGATGTCCACGATTTTGCCGACGCCGGCGAAGGCTTGCGCCCTCTGATTGCCAAGGCGGCGGACTACCTCCAGAGCGACGCCTTCTGGTTGCTCGTTGACCGGCTCGCTGAGGGGCGACGCCTGATCATCACCTCCGATCACGGCTACGCCGCGAGCGAACTGTTCACCGACGCGGGCAATGACCACTCGGACCATCTGAAGAAGACCTTCAAGAGCGGCCGCTGGACGGCCTCCGATGTGGAGCGAGCCCCATGGGTGCCGCCCATCGACCTGCGCCTCGACACCGACCACGGCTCCCACCTGTTCGTCAACGGCCGTCGCAAATGGAAGAGCGCCGGCGGATACCCCACGCTCACCCACGGCGGGCTCTCCGTCCTCGAGGTTGCGGTGCCCTTCATCGAACTCAGCAAGAAAGCGACGACCTGATTATGCCAAAGACGACGACTCCGCAGCCATGGAAAGACGAAGGTCTCAACAAGCCCGAATGGGTCGCACGCGAAATCGCCAAGGCCGTGAATGCAGGCAAGGCATGGGATCTTGAAACCGTCGACTTCTCCGACCCCGACCGTCCACCGACCTGCCTAGAGGTCGACTTTCCGATTGTGCCAATCAACTCAATCGCGAAAGTTGAAGCCTCTTCGGGGGCCGCCAAGAAGCCCATCTACCTTGCAAGCAAATGGTGGGCGAGACGCCAGCCGAGCGTGTTTCGCTCGATGCTGCTCGCCGCGTCTATCAAGGCACCCAAGGAACTGCCCGAAGCAGCGAAGCACGTGTGGGACGTCTATTACGGCAACCACCAGAAGAAGGGCACCTTCAAGCACCTCAAGGTCGCCGACATCTTCATGGGCGGCGGTACCACCGTCGTCGAGGGTTCGCGCCTCGGCATGCAGATGTACGGCAACGACCTCAACCCGGTCGCGTGGTTCGTCGTGAAGAACGAACTCGCCCAGGTCGACAAGGCCGAGGTCGAGAAGCTTCTGGCCGAGATCGAGGCCGAGGTCAAGCCGCAGATCATGCCGTTCTACGCCTGCGATTGCCCACGCGGGCACAAGGGCAAGTGGTACAAGATCGGCGCTGGCCCCAAGGGCGACCAGCTCATGGGCAGCGACTTCGACCCGCTCACCCTCTCGCCCGAAGAGCGGAAGGACTACCGCTACGAAGGCCCCGAGGTGATCTACACCTTCTGGGCCAAGCACGGGCCGTGCCAAGTCACCGGCTGCGGCCACCGCACGCCGATCATGTCATCGCCGGTCATGGCGGTGAAGACCATCTCCATTAAGGCGTGGAAGCGCACCTGCAAGCACTGCAGTGGCAAGTACGACCTCGAAGACCGCGACGCTCGCATGGCCCCGGGCGTCGAGCTCGTCGTTGCCGACACCGAGAAGCTTTACGCCATCGCCAACCTGAACATGGCCGGCAATCCGGAATCGGCGACCTGCCCGCACTGCGGGAAGGAGGAGCGATTTGGATCAATGGCGAAGCCTTCAAGCAAGAAAATCGAGCTCTCGCTGCTCGTGCATCCAGACTGGCTCAAGGGCGATTCGTCGGTGGATGAGGAGGGCCAACCGTACGGCGGCTGCGCCGACGATCCTGTGGAGGCCACCGTTCGGTGGAATCAGGCCCGGGCGGCCACCTGCAAGCTCATCGAGATACGCGGCACGCTACCTGAAGCGATCGAGGCTGATGACGGTACCGCCATCAAGACTGGCAAGGAAGGCGGTACTGTCCCCGGCAAGAGCAATTTTGCGTGTGCAGCCTGCGGCAAGGCGGATGACATTCGCGAGGCGATTGCTGCGACCAAGAAAAACGGCCCGATCGCCATGTATGCCATTCAAGGATACTGCTCCTGCTGCAGCGATGCAGGCGAGGCCTACAACGGGCGATTCTTCGCGCCTGTCCAAGACACCCTGGCTTACGACCGATCACTCGCGGAATGGGCGACTCGGAGAGACTCCGACCTTGCGGGCTTCTGGCCAACTAGCCCTATTCCGTTCGGCTATATGACCGGCATGGCCAATGGTGACATCCGACTTGGACATGGCTTCACACATTGGTGGAAGATGTTTAACGCCCTCCAGCTTCTCACGCATGCCCAGATCATCCGCACCATCGCAAATGCCGACGCGTCCAAGAATGCTAAGCATATCGTTTTGGGAATCATGCCGCAGGTCCTGAGGGCCAACTGCATGTTCTCCTTTTGGAACACGGCGCAAGACTGCCTAGAGCCGCTCCTTGGCTCATCGAACTTTCACCCCAAAAACAATGTTGTCGGCAATTGTGTCTTCCAGTCTTCGATTGGAAGAGGCACCTTTGCCGCATACGCCTCTACGCTCTTGGAGGCGATCGACTATTGTTCATCGCCGTGGGATTTGGTTTCATTGTCAGACTTGAGTCGCGACATTCAGGCGGCAACTAGTGGCAAGACCCACAAACTTCAGATGGAAGACGGTGTACGACCGGACCTTTGCGAAATCGACTGTAGGTCATCCAGCGACCTGAACTCCCTCGAAGATGGCACCATTGACCTGGTGATCACCGACCCGCCGTTCGGAGGATTGCTGCACTACTCGGAGCTGTCTGACTTTTTCTATGCGTGGTTGCGGCTCGGGCTCAGTGAAGAGTTTCCAGAGCTGTTTGTGCCAGAGGAAACACCAAAGGCACTTGAGGCAGTGGCGAATCGTGCACGACAGCCCGATGACGCAGACGGGTTTTATCAGCGGGTCCTCTCAATGTGCTGGAGCGAAGCTCGGCGCGTACTGAAGCCTTCCGGGATTCTCGGATTCACATTTCACCACAGCGAAGATGCCCCTTGGGTGGCAGTTCTTGAGTCTTTGTTCAGCGCTGGCTTCTATCTGATCGCTACCTATCCGATTCGAAGCGATGATTCGAAGGGCGACGGCCAGTTCGGCTCGAAGATGATCGAGTACGACATCATCCATGTCTGTCGCCAGCGGACCGAAGATTCCAAGCCGATCTCTTGGGCGAAGCTCCGCCGCCAGGTGCTTCAGGATGTGCGCGATCTCCAGGTGCTACTCGAGCACCATCAGGAGGAAGGTCTGCCCGAAGCCGATCTGCAGGTCATCCGGCGCGGCAAGGCCCTCGAGCACTTCTCTCGCCACTACGGCAAGGTCTACAAGGATCAGGACACGCCGATGTCTGTCCTTGAAGCCCTGCTCGGTGTGAACCAACTGCTCGACGAAGAAGCGGGCGGCATCAAGGAGCCCCCGCCGCACAATGCCGAGCCTTTCACACGGATGTTGCTCCGTCTGTTCGACGGCAAAGACGAACTCCCACGCGACCAGATGCAGAAGTTCCTCCGCGGCACCGGCAGCGCCCCGTCCGACTTCGAGAGCCGCGGCTGGGTGACCGAGAAGAAGAAGGTGTTCTATCTCGTCCCGCCACTGGAGATCGCGCAGGGCTGGATCGGCAAGCAGCGTCGCGGCATGACCAGCGACTACGACCAGGCCATGTTCTTCATCGGGGCGTGCTTCGAGAACAGCGGCATCAACGCGAGCGAGACGCTCAACAACGCCAACTTCCGCCCGCACCCGGCCCTCGGGGCGATCCTGACCTGGTTCAAGACGCACGGTGCCGATTCGCCAACCCGCAACGCCGCCGTCACTGCCTCGCAGCTCTACAAGGCCTGGGAGGCCAAGAACCAGCCGAAGGCCAAGGAGCTGACGCTCTTCGACGAACTCGGGGAGGACGACTGATGGTCCGCACGCGCTTCAACCAAGGCTGGTCGCGTCGGGGATTCGCGCTGCTGTGGGACGCCGAGGCGATGGCGTCCATCGCCGACCCGCTTGAGGTCGTGTCGATCCGCCAGATGTTTGCGATGGTGGATGACTGGCCCGAAACCCTCCCGGTGGCCGGAGGCGACGCGATTGTCGTTGCCGGGGTCGAGGGCTGCCTCGATGTCCTCGACGGCCCGGACGCCGAACGCTGGCTGACCGAGGACCTGCGACCTGCGATCCTCTCGTTCCAGGCGTTCTATGAGGGGCAGGCGGGGCTTGTCTTCTGGCTCCCGTCCGGTCGCAACCGGATCACCATGGCGAACCGTACGCACGGCGAGCGATGGCACCAGCGTCCGGGGACAATCCCAGTCGCTACCGCCAAAAAACCCGGCGGACTC
>CAZUVG010000004.1:13243-28099 GCA_964623765.1 uncultured Roseicyclus sp. | reverse complement strand
GGCCAAGGCATTGATTTAGCATTGAAAAACCTGCTAGGGTTTGGGTGGCGGAGGAGGTGGGATTCGAACCCACGGTACGCTCTCGCGCACGCCGGTTTTCAAGACCGGTGCCTTCGACCGCTCGGCCACTCCTCCTTAACGGGAACCGGCATAGGCCGCCGCAAGCGATTCTGAAAGCCGTGTCGCGCGGGCACGGCAGTCGACAAAGTTCCAAGGCGGGTTTTCAGATCGTGCGCGAAAGGGTATCTTATCGTCAAAACAGGTCGTGGATCGGCGATCCGGGCCCGACATAACAACCGCACCGGAACACCGGGCGAATTGAGCGCGAAAAGAGCAGATGATGACCCGAACCTCTCCTCCGCGGACCGGGCTCCGCCACGTCGGCCGACTCGCGGTTGTGCTGGCCGCCGTGCTGGCCGTCGCCGCCTGCAGCGAAAGCGGCGAGTTCACATTCGGATCGCGCGCCGCCGATCCCGAGGGGCCGGCCGCCATCGGCGCCACGCGGCTGGTGGAGCGCGATGTCGAGGCGCCCGAGGTCTTCGATGTCATTGACAATGGCCTCTGGGACGGGCGGCCCTCGCTCGGCGGGATCTGGGTGGCCCACCCCGACGCGACCGACCCCGAGCGCGTCATGATCCGAAACATCGAGACCGGTAGCTTCGTCATCGGCGCGCTCTTCCGGCGGGAGCGCGAGAATCCGGGCCCCGTGATACAGGTTTCCTCCGACGCCGCCGCCGCGCTCGACGTGCTCGCGGGGGATCCAACGCGACTGCAGGTCACGGCCCTGCGCCGGGAGGATGTCCCGGACGCCGCTGCGCCCGCCGGGGAGGAGCCCGCCGCCGTTGCCGAGGTGGGCGCCACGCCGGACGCCGCGCCCGTCGAGGCGGAGCCATTGCCCGAAATCGCCGCGGCAATGTCGGCAACGCCTGGTGCCGCGACCGAAGCCGAAGCGCCCGCCGCCACGACCGGCGGGCCATCGGAGACGGACATGGCAGCCGCACCCGGCGCAGGGCCGGCGCAGGAAGGCCGGCGGCCGCTGGGATTGCTGTCGCGCATTTTCGCGCCCACGGCCCCGACACGGGCCCCGACACGGGCACCGGCGCGTCCCGCGCTCCAGACCGGCCTGACTGCCGAAGAGGTCGCGCAGGGCATCGGCAGCCGCGCCTTCAGCACGGAGACGCTCGACCCCGTTGCCGCAATGGCCGAAGACGCCATCGCCGAAAGCGAGACGCGTGTAGCCGCGCCGGTCGCGCCGCGTTCCTCAGGTCTTGAACGGCCCTTCGTCCAGATCGGCATTTTCGACGTGCAGGAAAACGCCCACAACACCGGACAGGCCTTGCGCAGCGCCGGGCTTCTGCCCACCATCTACGACCAGACCAGCAATGGCCGCCGGTTCTGGCGGGTGGTCGTGGGCCCGGCCCCGACCGCCCAGGACAGGGCGGCCGTCCTCGAGACGGTGCGCGGGCTCGGCTTCGAGGATGCATACCTCGTGACCCGCTAGGAGCGCGAACGCCTGACCATGCGTGCCGGAATGACCTATCTCATCGCGCGCGCCGCGCCGGTGCTGACCGCGGCGGCGCTGGCCTTCCAGGCCCATGCCCAGGGCTTCGAGACGCAGGCCGGCTCTGCCTGGGTCGTCGATCACGACACCGGGCAGATCCTTCTGTCCCACAACGCCGAGGTGCCCCTGCCGCCCGCCTCCATGTCGAAGCTCATGACGCTTCTCATGACCTTCGAGGCGCTGGCGGACGGGCGGCTCACGCTCGAGACGCGGCTGCCCGTCAGCGAGCACGCGATGAGCTTCGGCGGCTCGACCATGTTCCTCACGACCTCCGACCGCCCGACGGTGGAAGAGCTCATCCGCGGCGTCGTCGTGGTCTCGGGTAACGATGCCTCCGTGGTGCTGGGGGAGGCGCTCTCGCCCGACGGGACCGAGGCGGGCTTCGGCCGCATCGCGACGGAGCGGGCGCGCCAGCTCGGCATGGACGAGACGGTTATCCGGAATGCCAGCGGCTGGCCCGAGGAGGGCCACGTGATGTCGATGCACGACCTTGGCATCCTCGCGGAGCGCATCATCACGGAATATCCCGACTACTACGAGTATTTCGCCGAGACCGAGTTCGACTACGAGAACCGCGCGCCGGCAAACCGCTTCAACCGCAACCCGATCCTCGGCATGGGGATCGGCGCGGACGGGCTGAAAACCGGCCACACGCAGGAAGCGGGCTACGGGCTGGTGGGCTCGGCTCGGCAGGGCGACCGGCGCGTGACCTTCGTGATCTCCGGCCTTCCCAGCGCCCAGGCGCGGGCGCGGGAATCGGAGCGCATCATCAACTGGGCCTTCCGCCAGTTCGTCATGGAGGAAGTCGTCGCAGGCGGCACTGAGGTCGCGCGCGCGCCGGTGTTCATGGGCGACGCGCCCGACGTGGGCGTTGCCCCTGCCGAAAGCGTCGAGATGCTTTTGCCCGCGCTCCTCGATCCCGAGATCACGGCGGAGATCACGTACGACAGCCCGCTCCCCGCGCCGGTCGAGGCTGGCGACGTGGTCGGGCAGCTGACTATCCACCAGGGTGTGCGCGACCAGTCACGGACGGTGCCGCTCGTGGCGATGGAAAGCGTCGCGCGCGGGGGGGTCGCCGTGCGGCTCAGAACCGCGACGGACGTCCTTCTGGGCCAGATGCTCAACCGTGACGAGGCGCCCGAGGCCGCGCCGGCGACGGACGGATGAACGACAGGCGGGGGCTTTTCGTCAGCCTCGAGGGGATCGACGGGTCGGGCAAGTCCACGCAGGCGCGGCGCCTCGCGGAACACATGCGCGCCCGCGGCCGCGACCCGGTGCTCACGCGCGAGCCCGGTGGGGCGCCCGGCGCCGAGGAAATCCGCCGCCTGCTGGTGGAGGGCGACCCGGCTCGCTGGTCGCCGGAGACGGAGATCCTCCTTTTTACCGCGGCACGGCGCGACCATCTCGAACGCACGATCCGACCCGCGCTGCAGGCGGGCCGCGACGTGGTGACGGACCGCTTCGCCGATTCCACCCGTGTCTACCAGGGTGCCACACGGGGGGATCTGCGCGGGCTCGTGGACACGATCCACTCCGCCGCCATCGGGGTCGAGCCCGACCTGACGCTGATCCTCGACATGGACCCGCAGGTGGCGCTGGAACGCGGGCTCGCCCGCGGCTCGGGCGAGGACCGGTTCGAGGAATTCGGTCTGCCGTTCCAGGAGAAGCTGCGGGCGGGCTTCCTCGCGCTGGCCGAAGAGGCGCCCGCGCGGTGCGTGGTCCTTGACGCCTCGGCAGATCCCTATGCGGTCGCGCGCCGCATCGCGGAGGTCCTGGATACCCGTCTCTGACACGCCGCGGCCGCCGCATCGCGCGCCGCGGCTTCCTGCGGTGGGACCGCGCCTCTCGCCGGCCGACAGGCGCCGTGCTACATGCATCGGCATGAGCGCCCAGACGGAAGACACATTGCCGGAGGCCGACCGGATTCCCGGCGCACCCCATCCGCGCGAGACGATGCGGCTTCATGGTCAAGCGGCGGCCGAGGCGGCGTTCCTGGCGGCGCTGACCTCGGGGCGGATGCCGCACGGCTGGCTTCTTGCCGGACCCAGGGGTGTTGGCAAGGCGACCTTTGCCTGGCGTGCTGCCCGGCACCTCCTCGCCACGCAACCCGATGCAGGAGACGCGCTGTTCGCCGCGGCGCCGCCCGAGACCCTCGACATCGATCCGGACCACCCCGTGGCCCGGCGTATCCGGGCGCTGTCGGAGCCGAACCTGTTGCTTCTGCGCCGGGGCTGGGACGCCGAGAGGAAGCGGCTCAAGACGCAGCTGACGGTGGAGGAGGTGCGCGGGCTCAAGGGCTTCTTCCACATGAGCGCGGGCGGCGCGCGGCGCGTGGTCATCGTGGATTCCGCGGACGAGATGAACGCGAGCGCCGCCAACGCCCTTCTGAAGGAACTGGAGGAGCCGCCCGCGAACGCCGTCCTCCTTCTCGTCGCCCACCAGCCCTCGGCGCTCCTGCCCACGATCCGGTCGCGCTGCCGCACGCTCCGGTTCGAGCCGCTGGGGCCGGAGGACCTCTCCGCGGCGCTGGAGGAGGCCGGGATCGCGCTTCCCGAGGGCGCAAGCGCGCGGGCGGTGACGGTCCTGTCGGGTGGCTCGGCCGGGGCGGCGATCGGGCTGATCGAGCAGGGCGGCGCGTCGCTCTATGCCGATCTCGTTGCGCTCATGGGCGGCATGCCCGGCATGGACCGGCCCGCGGCGCTGACCATCGCCGAGACGGCAGGCGGGCGCGCGGCGGAGGACCGCTTCGACCTCGTGCTCGGCCTGATCGACACGGCGCTCGCGCGCGTTGCCCGCGCAGGCGCCACGGGCGCCGTCCCCGATCCGGTCGTGCCCGGAGAGGAGGCGATGCTCGGCCGCCTCGCGCCGGACCCGCATGCCGCGCGCAGCTGGGCCGAGCTCGCGGCATCGCTGACCGCACGCGCGCGGCAGGGCAGGGCGGTCAACCTTGACCCTGCCGCCCTCATCTTCGATACGTTGCTCGATCTCGACCGGACCGCCGCGCGGCTGGCCGTGCCCGCTTCCTGAACCCATCCCGACCCGGACGCCTTGCAAGTCATGCCGCACCATCCTGCGCCCGAAATCGTCGACAGCCACTGTCATCTCGACTTCCCGGACTTCGCCGAGGAACGGGGCGAGGTCGTTGCACGTGCCGTCGCGGCGGGCGTCACGCGCATGGTCACGATCTGCACGCGGCTGAAGAACGCGCCCGCCGTGCGTGCCATCGCCGAAGCGCACGATCCCGTCTTCTGGGCCGCGGGCACCCATCCCATGAGCGCAGCCGAGGAGCCGATGGCAACGGCTGCGGAGCTGGAAGCACTGGCCCGGCATCCGAAATTCGTGGGTATCGGCGAGAGCGGGCTCGACTACCACTACACAGCCGAGAGTGCCGGCGTTCAGCAGGAGAGCCTTCGCGTCCACATCGAGGCCGCCCGGCGCACGGGCCTGCCGCTCATCATCCACGCCCGCGACGCGGATGACGACATGGCGCGCATCCTGACCGAAGAGCACGGGGCAGGGGCCTATACCTGCGTCATGCACTGCTTCTCCTCGGGCGCGGGACTTGCGCGGGCCGCGCTCGATCTCGGATTCTACCTTTCCATGTCGGGCATCGCTGCCTTCCCGAAGTCCCGAGAACTGCGCGAGATCTTTGCCAGCGCTCCGCTCGACCGCATCCTCGTGGAGACCGACAGCCCCTATCTCGCGCCGCCGCCCTACCGCGGCAAGCGGAACGAGCCGGCCTATACCGTCCACACGGCCCGCGTGGGAGCCGAGCTTTTCGGGATAACGGAGGCGGAGTTCGCCGAGGCGACCACCGCCAATTTCGACTGCCTGTTCCACAAGGCCGCCGCCTGGGCGAAGGCGGCCTGAGCATGGCCGAGCTGCGCTTCACGATCCTTGGATGCGGCTCGTCCGGCGGTGTGCCGCGGCTCGGCGGAAACTGGGGCGACTGCGACCCGGCCGAGCCCCGGAATGCCCGCCGCCGCTGCTCCATGCTGGTGCAGCGCTTCGCCGAGGGCGGGGAGACGAGCGTCCTGATCGACAGCTCGCCCGACCTGCGCCAGCAACTGCTCGACGCAGGGATCGGCCGGCTGGACGGGGTCGTATACACCCATGCCCATGCCGATCACGTCCACGGGCTCGACGATCTGCGGATGATCGTGTTCAACACCCGCCGACGCCTGCCGGTCTGGGCCGACGGCGCGACGCAGAACGACCTGCTGAACCGCTTCGGTTACGCCTTCGTGCAGCCCGCGGGGTCTGCCTATCCCCCGATCCTCGAACTCAACGCCATCGACGGCGACGTTACCGTGGAGGGGCCGGGCGGTCCGATCGTCTTCCATCCCTTCGAGGTGCAGCACGGCGGCATCCATGCCCTTGGCTTCCGCGTCGGCGACCTTGCCTACCTGCCGGACGTCTCCGACATCCCGCCCCCGGCATGGCAGTTGCTGGAGGGGCTCGACTGCTGGGTGCTCGACGCGCTCCGCCGGACGCCGCACCCCAGCCACGCGCATCTCGAGCAGTCGCTGGACTGGATCGCGCGCGCCGCGCCCCGCCGCGCGGTGCTGACCAACATGCATATCGACATGGACTACCGCACCGTGCTGCAGCAGACGCCCGAAAACGTCGTGCCCGCCCATGACGGCATGGTGATCGCTTACGAGATCTGAGGGCGCGATGCTCGACATCCTGACCGTCATCGTCCCGGTCTTCCTGCTGATCGGGGCGGGATACCTCGCCGTCTGGCGCGGCCTTTTCGCCGACAGCGCGGTGGACGGGCTCATGGTCTTCACCCAGAAGTTCGCCATCCCCTGCCTGCTGTTCTCCGGCGTGGCGAACCTCGACCTGCAGGCGGAGTTCGACCTCGGCATCCTCGCGGCCTTCTACGCGGGGTCCACCGCCAACTTCTTCCTCGGAATGTTCGGCGCGCGTCTCCTCTTCGGGCGACCGTGGCAGGACTGCGTGGCGATCGGCTTCGTGCCCTTCTTCGCCAACTCGGTGCTTCTGGGCCTGCCGATCACCGAGCGTGCCTACGGGGCGGACGCGCTGGCCGGCAACTTCACCATCATCGCGTTCCACGCGGCGTGGTGCTACCTCGTAGGCATCACGACGATGGAGATCGTGCGCTCGGGCGGCGCGATGCGCCTTTCCACCGTGCGGCTGGTGGCGAGCGCCATGTTCCGAAACGCGCTGATGATCGGGGTCGCGCTGGGCTTCGTCGTGAACCTCGGCGGCGTGCCCATCCCCGGCGTCGTGCAGGACGCGCTCGACCTGATGATCCGTGCAGCCCTTCCTGCCGCGCTGTTCGGACTCGGCGGCATTCTCTACCGCTACAAGCCCGAGGGAGACGCGTGGATCGTGGCCTTCGTCTGCGCGCTGGCGCTCGTGTTGCACCCGGCGATCACCTACGGGCTTGGCACGAGCGTCGCGGAACTGACGCAGGCGCAACTCCGTTCCGCGGTTGTGACGGCTGCGATGGCGCCGGGGATCAACTCCTACCTCTTCGCCAACATGTATGGCGTCGCGCGGCGGGTGGCAGCGACCTCCGTTCTCGTGGCCACGGCGCTGTCGGTGCTGACCGCGGCGGCCTGGATCGCGCTCCTGCCCTGATCAGTCGGCAAGGAGCGCACGCGCTTCGGCGCGGCGGAGTGCGGGGTGGCTCAACGGGCCGATCCCGGCCTCCTCAGCGATTTTCGGGAAGAGCGTCAGAAGTTCCGCGCGCGCGGCCGGCGCGAGCCGGGCGAGGTTGTCGGCCGTGGCATGGAAGCTTTCGGCCTCCGCACCCTCGGCGAAGACGATGGCGTGGCGGTCGAACATGAGATGGACATATGTGACAAGGCCGCCCTCCCGGACGCGGATGCGGTTACCGTCCACCAGATGCCCAGCCGGGATCAGCACCGCCTCCTCGCCAAACAGAAGCTCCGCTCGCCATCCCGAGAAGCGGAGCCTGTGCTGCCGCGACAGGCGCACCCTGCGGGCGTTTCCAACCGTGCCGGGTGCAAACTCGACGGGGGCGAAGCGGCCTTGCGCGGTCACCGTGCGCTGCCCGACCCACGCAAGCGGGCGAGGGCCGTCGCGCGTGAGGACGAGGTCGGCCGGCCGGAGCTTCTCTACCGCAACCTCGCCACCGGGAACGGCAATGCGGGTGCCGGCTGCGAAGCAGAATGGCGTCGCGAAGTCTGTCACCTGGTATTCGGGTCCCTCCTGCGCCGCCGTGACCGTCAGCGGGACGCCGACGGGCGGGAAGCTCCCGTCCGGGCCGACGAAGGCGAACCCCTCGACCTGAGCGTAGTGGGGCGAAGAGTTGTGAATGTTGAACGCGATCGCCGTCCAGGTATCCGTCCCATCCGTCAGCGTCACCGAGTACTCCGCCTCGACACGGGTGCCCGCCGCGAAGGTCGTGCCGCCGAATTCCGTGTCCTCGGCAAGCCTCTGGCTGCCGTCGTTATCGTCGAAGGACGGGTCGTTGTCGTCGATCGCGATGCCCTGCCAGTCGTGCGAGCCGAGCGTGATCGTGGCGCCGACGAGATGGCTGCCGTCTCCTTGCGTGATCCCGTCCAGACCCGTGCCGCCCGACGGCGATGCTGCGGAACTGCCCGACGACGGGGAGGGTCCGGAGGATGCCTCGCCGGTGACGGTGATGTTGTCTTCGTGCAGGGTGTATATCGTGTAGGGCATGGGCGGTCCGTATCGGGTTCCACCTACCATCCCATGAAAATCGGGCGGAATTTCGTCCCGCCCGAAGATCGCGCCTGTCGCCCCGGATCAGCCGGGAGACATGCCTCTGAGCTTCTCCGACCGACGGCGCAGAAGCTCCACCGCCGTCAGCAGGAGGATGGAGATCGACACGAGGATCGTTGCCGCGGCGAGGATCGTCGGGCTGATCTGCTCGCGGAGCCCCGTGAACATCTGCCAGGGCAGGGTCTGCTGGCCGGCGCTCCCGACGAAGAGGACGACTACCACCTCGTCGAAGGACGTGATGAAGGCGAAGAGACCGCCGGAGATCACGCCGGGCAGAATGAGCGGCATCTGCACGCGGAAGAAGGTCGTCACCGGATCGGCGCCGAGCGAGGCTGCCGCGCGCGTCAGCGAGCGGTCGAAGCCCACGAGCGTTGCGGTCACCGTGATGATGACGAAGGGGATGCCGAGGGCAGCGTGGGACAGGACGACCCCCCAATAGGTTCCCTGAAGTCCGATGCGGGAATAGAAGAAGTACATTCCCGCCGCCGAGATGATGAGCGGAACGATCATCGGCGAGATCAGGATCGCCATGATCGCGCCCTTGAAGGGCACATGGCTCTGCGACAGCCCGATGGCGGCCAGCGTGCCGAGGGAAACCGCGAGGAGCGTCGCCACCGGCGCGATCATCAGCGAGTTCTTGAGCGGCGTCATCCACTCGGCTCCGCTGACCCCCCAGAGCTTGCCCACGATCATGCCGAGCAGCGCGCCCACGAAGATCGGGATGAAGATGTTCCGCTCTTCCTTCACGAACCAGATCACGGCCGCGAATGCTGCCCCCAGCGCGGCGCCGATGCCGAGGCCGAGCCACGGGTTTCCTTCGGTCCCGAAGAAGTCGCGGTAGTGCCGGAGCGAGTAGCCATCCGGATCCAGCCGCAGCATCTCCGGCGTGAAGGTGAAGAAGTTCTCCGCGTTGAAGCTGAGCGGGATGATGATCAGGATCGGCGCGATCAGGAAGAAGAAGATCAGGCCGCACATCACGCGGAAGCCGTAATGCCACAGCTTGTGGCCGAAGGAGGCGTATGGCGGGAGTCTGTGGTCCATGATCGTTACCCCAGCTTCACGTTATCGATGCCCACGAACTTGTCGTAGAGCCAGTAGAGAACCAGCACCAGCGCGAGCAGAATGGATCCCAGCGCGGCCGCGAGACCCCAGTTCAGGCTTTCCGAGATGTGGAAGGCGATCCGGTTGGAGATGAACGTGCCGGTCCGGCCGCCGACGAGTTCGGGCGTGATATAGTAGCCGATCGACAGGATGAACACGAGGATCGAGCCGGCCCCGATGCCCGGGAGCGAGTTCGGGAAGTAGACCCGCCAGAAGGCCGTCCACTGTGTCGCGCCCAGCGACCGTGCCGCACGCATGTAGGAGGGCGGGATCGTCTTCATCACCGAGTAGAGCGGCAGGATCATGAACGGCAGCAGGATATGCGTCATGGCGATGATCGTGCCGGTCTGGTTGTTGATCAGCGCAAGCCGTGCGTCGTCGGCCACGAACCCCAGCCAGACGAGCGTGTCGTTGATAACGCCCTGGTTCTGCAGGAGCACCTTCCACGCGGAGGTCCGTACCAGCAGCGAGGTCCAGAACGGCAGGAGAACCAGGATCAGCAGGATGTTCGACGTCCTGAGCGGCAGGTTCGACAGCAGGTAGGCGATCGGGTAGCCGAGCAGGATGCAGCTGATTGTGATGACGAGCGACATGAAGATCGTCCGCTGGAACAGCAGGATGTAGATGCGCTGTTCGTCGGGCTTCGCCTCGATCCCGTCGGGCGTCAGCTGCATGTCGATGGCGGCGAGGAAGTAGCCGGCCGTGTAGGGATCGGAGAAGGCCTCGATCGTCTCCCACATCGGCATCTCGACCCAGGCCTCGTCGATGTCCTCGAAGACGGTACGAAGCTCCACGGTCTCGAAACCGTCCACTGCTCCCGCGGCCTCTGTCAGCATCCCGGCCCGGGGACCGGTGTAGCCCGAGACATCCGCGCCGCCCGCTAGATCGCGGTAGAGCCCGAGATAGACCGTGTTCCAGGGTTCCTCCTCGAGCGGGCTGTCGGGGAAGCGGCCCTCCGTCTGTATCGTGCGCGCGAAGGAGCGGTACGCATCCGCCGTCTCGGGCAGCATCTCGGCGATGCCCGGGGCGAGCTGGAAAAGCGGCTCGGGCACGCCGTCCTCGTCCGCCTCGGCCCAGGCCGTGCTTGCCGCGATCCAGTCCGGATCGCCCATCAGCGCGGCCCAGGCGACCGGGTCCTCCCAGGCCTCGTTCAGGTCGATGAACTGGTCGGCATAGGTCTCGCCCACGTCGTCGATGCCGCGGCCCGAGCGGCGGAAGGCCGAGGACAGGCCCGTCGTTTCGTAGTTCAGGCGCGAGCCGAGGCGCGTGTGTATGCGCTTCTCGGCGGCCTCCATCAGGTCGTAGGACAGCGCGGCGTAGGTGTCCTCGGACGGAAGGCCGGCCCCGGCGTCCCACTCCTCGAGAGTGATCACCGTGCGGGGCAGGGTCTCGCTCACGATCTGGTTCTCGACCGAGCGGAACAGCATGTCGAAGATCGGCGCCACGAAGGTGATCATCACGAACAGCAGAAGCGGCGCGACGAGTGCGAGCGCCCGCAGCTTCTGGGCCCTCAGCGCGCGGTTCAGGCTCACCTTCAGCGGCCGCCCGTCTGCGGCGAGCATAGGGCCCGTCTGTTCGGCGTCCTCCCGCCGCGCCTTGGCGGCGTCCTGGCTAAGGTTGCCCGCGGTAGCGTCGGCCATCTCAGACCCCCTCGACGATTATGATGGTGCTTTCAGCGCAGCGACGGCGTATCTCGGCGACCTCCTGGTACTCGGGGTCGTCGTAGGCCGCGAGCGCCGCCTCGTAGCTCGGGAACTCGATGACCACGTGGCGGTCGCCGGCCTTGCCCTCCTTCACGACGGAACGGCCGCCGCGGATCACGAAGCGTGCGCCGTGGGCCTCGAGGATGGGCGTGTCGCGCCGGACATACTCGGGATACCCCTCGGGGTCGGTGACGGTGATCTGTCCGATGATGTAGCCCTTGGGCATCGGGATGGTCCCTTCCGCTCGGGGGTCTCCAGTTTCCACGACAGGGCGCTCGCGAACGCACTGACGGGGGAACTGGAAGCCCCGGGGCAGGCCATGCCGCCCCGGGGCAGACCGTCAGGTCAGCTTACTGTGCCAGCCACGCCTGGAAACGTGCGTCCAGATCGTCGCGGTAGTCGGCCCACCATTCGTAGTTGAACAGGAGCGTCCGCTCGGCGTTGGCCGGGTCGGTCGGCATGTGTGGCGCCATCTCGATGCCGAGATCGGCATGGGTCGACACGAGCGGCGCGGAACTGTCGCGGGCAGGGCCGTACGAGATGTACTGTGCCTGGTCTGCAAGACGCTGCGTGTCCGTCGCGAAGTAGAGGAAGTCGAGCACGCGGTTCAGACGCTCGTCGGACAGACCGGCGGGGATGATCCAGCCGTCGAGGTCGAAGACCTGCGCGTCCCAGAGCATCGCGACCGGCTGGTCCTGCTCCTCGATCAGCGAGAAGAGGCGGCCGTTGTAGGTGGAGCCCATGACCACCTCGCCGTCGGCGAGAAGCTGGGGCGTATCGGCGCCCGCCGTCCACCAGATCGTGTCTTCCTTGATCGTGTCGAGCTTGGCGAAGGCCTGCTCGATGCCTTCCTCGGTCTCGAGCACGTCGTAGACGTCCTCAAGCGCGACCCCGTCACAGATGAGCGCCCATTCGAGGTTGCCGATCGGACGCCGCTCGAGCGAACGCTGGCCGGGGAAGGTCTCGGTGTCGAAGATCGCGCAGATTTCCTCCGGGGTCTCGCCGCCCCATTCCTCGACGTCGGTGCGGTAGCCCACGGTCGTGGAATAGACGATCTGCGGGATGAAGCAGTCCGAGACGATCAGGTCGCCGAAGTCCTCGGACGCGGGCGTCCCGTCCGGCCCAGGTGCCAGGATCTCGTCGTGATCGACCTCCATCGCGAGGCCCTCGTCGCAGAGGCGGATGGCGTCGGAGGCCACCACGTCCACGAGGTCCCAGGTGATGTTGCCGGCCTCGTTCATGGCGCGCAGGCGTGCCACGGCCTCGGCCGAGGACTCGTCCCAGGTGATGCTCACCTCGGGGTTCATCTCCATGTAGGGCTCGGCATAGGCGCGGATCTGGCTTGTCTGGTAGGCGCCGCCCCAGCTGACGAGCGTCATGTCATCGACCATGTCCTGCGCGAAGGCCGCCGGGGCCGCGAGGGCCGCGCCGGTGGTCAGGAGCATCAGGCTCTTGAGTTTCATGCTTTTCTCTCTCCTAGTTGTTGGACGTCTGTAATTCACGTTCCGGTAGGTTTTCTTATTGGTATTGGGCCTCCGCGCGGCGTCCATCCGGTGTTGGCGCGCGGTCATCTGGCCAGATTCCGTTCAGGCTTCATTCGCCTCAGGCATCGAGCGCCCGGCAATCCTGCGGCCGCCAGCCGATCTCGATCATTTCGCCCGGCTTCAGGCGCCGCTGGTCGGGGGCGTTGCGCGTCTTCATGATGAAATCGTCGCGGCCGGCCACCTTCAGGCGTGTGCGGTAGATGTCGCCCATGTAGATGAATTCAGCCACCTCGGCCTTGATGGTGTGCGCCTCCGGCGACAGCCGATCCTTGTTGTATTCCACGCGCTCGGGCCGGATGGAGACGACCGTGCGCTCGCCCACCTGGCTCACGTTGACCGGTACGGCATCGATCACTTCGCCGCCGTCTAGCGTCACCTCCGCGCGGTCGGCCTCGATCTTCGAGACCATGCCGTTCAGCGTGTTGTTCTCGCCGATGAACTGCGCGACGAAACTGTTCTGCGGCTCCTCGTAGAGCTTGTCAGGGGCGTCGAGCTGCTGGATGCGGCCGTCGTCGAAAACGGCGACCCGGTCCGACATGGTCAGCGCTTCGGTCTGGTCGTGCGTCACGTAAACGGTCGTGATCCCCAGCCGGTGGGCGAGGTTGGTGATTTCGAACTGCATGTGCTCGCGCAGCTGCTTGTCGAGCGCTCCGAGAGGCTCGTCCATCAGCACCAGGTCAGGCTCGAACACCAGCGCGCGGGCCAGCGCGATACGCTGTTGCTGTCCGCCGGACAGCTGTGCCGGACGGCGTCCCGCGAAATCGCCCATCTGCACCATGTCGAGCGCGCGGCGGATCTTCTCCTCGCGCTCGGACTTGCCCATGCCGCGCACCTCGAGAGGGAAGGCGAGGTTCTCGGCCACCGTCATGTGCGGGAAAAGCGCGTAGTTCTGGAAGACCATCCCGATCCCGCGCTTGTGCGGGGGGATGTTGTTGATGGGCTTCCCGTCGAGGGTGATCTCGCCGTGGGTCGCGGTCTCGAACCCGGCGAGCATCATGAGACACGTGGTCTTGCCGGAACCCGAGGGCCCGAGCATTGTCAGGAACTCCCCCTTGCCGATGGCGAGGTTGAGGTCCTTCACGACGAGCGTCTCGCCGTCATAGCTTTTCTGTACGCGGTCGAATGCGACGAACGCGTTGCTTCCGTCGAGGGCCAAACCCTACTCCCTGTGTAGCGCCGATTTTTGTCGCCCGGCTTGGCAGACAGTAAAACAAGCATCGCCCCTAGGCGCAACCTTCCTTGTCCAAGGTCGTTACACACCCGAACGGCGCGATCTTGCCCTGCTGAAAAATGTTTCGGAAATAGACGGTTGTGCCCAGACCGCCGTCGCCGGGAGGACGTGTCTTGCCGCCAAGCGCCGAAAGGCGACGTAACGTCAGGAAGGCGCGCAGCCCGTTCCGGACCGCGTTCCGGGGCATTGCGCGCCCCTTTGCAATGGCGGCGTTCGGGGGTCGGATCGCGCCTCGAACCTCGCCATCGCGACGGGGCAGGGTAGCTGCCATTGGCGTTCCCGCGAGCCCGTCCAGCACCATTGGACGGCTTAGGGCGGCAGTGATCGTCTTGGTCACGGGGCGCCTCGAGCCCGGGGTCGTGCGTGATGGACCCGGCACGTGCCTCGCGCGTTCGACGTCAGACACGGCTTCAACCGGAGGGACAGGGGATGAGCGGAAAGACCATCTTCATCACGGGCGCATCGAGCGGAATCGGCGCGGCCACGGCGCGGATGGCCGTGGAGCGCGGCTGGCACGTGGGCCTCTTCGCCCGCTCCGAGGACAAGCTCGCGGCGCTCGGCGAGGAATTCGGGGACGCTGCGACCATCCTTCCGGGCGACGCGACCGACTTCGCCAGCCAGCGGGACGCGGTCGAGCGGCTGGTGCAGAAGACGGGCGGGCTGGACGCGGCCTTCGCCAACGCGGGCACGGGCCTTTCGGCGGCGGGAACGGAGGCGGGCGATCCGGAGGAATGGGAGAAGATGATCGCCGTCAACGTCATGGGCGTTCTCTGGACGGCCAAGGCCGCGATGGCGCACCTGAAGAAGCGGAACGGTCATCTTCTGCTCACGGGCTCGGCGGCCGGGCGGCAGCACATTGCCGGGTCCGTCTACGGCGCTTCGAAATGGTTCGTGCACGGCTACGGCGGCAATCTCGCCCGGGAGATGCGCGAGTTTGGCGGCCGGTGCACCGTCATCGCGCCTGGCATGGTCGAC
>CAZUVG010000004.1:12937-13233 GCA_964623765.1 uncultured Roseicyclus sp. | reverse complement strand
CCCCCTTCTTCGACGAGCCCAAGCCCGGGAAGCTGACCGCCGGGGACGTGGCGCGCGCGGCCCTCTTCGCACTGGAGGCCGACGGCCGCTGCGCGGTCAACGAGGTGCTCCTGATGCCAACCGGGTGACCCTCAGGCGGTGCGCCGCGCCGCGCGCGGGCGGCGCGTGGCCCTGAGCGCAATCTCGGTCACGAGCAGATAGGGGACGAAGAAGGCCACCACCTGCACCCGGTCGAAAAGGCCGGTGAAGGCTTCGTTCGAGGCGGCACCCCCCGTCGCGATCTCCCAGATCACGTA
>CAZUVG010000004.1:8869-12927 GCA_964623765.1 uncultured Roseicyclus sp. | reverse complement strand
CCAGAGCCCGCCCGTGGTGGCGTACCAGAGCCCGTAGTGCATCCGGTAGATCCAAGACCCCACGGCGAGGATGACGAAGCGCACGGCCCACTCCATGTGGCGCCGGAAATCCTTGTCGATCGCATGGTAGACCGCGGCCGCCGCAGACCAGACGAGCGCGGCGCCGTAGATCGCGAACCAGAGGTTCATCCACGCCCCCCCGATCGTCCCCTGCACGGCGATGTAGAGAAGCCCGCCGATCCCGGTCGCCGCCGCGAGCGCGAGAAGGACGTAGCCCGCACGCCCGTGCAGACTTGGCCAGCGCCGCCGCAGAAACGGCATCGCCTGCAACGGCGCGCCGAGGGTGATCGCCGCGCCCGCCACCATGTGCACCGCGAGCGCCGCGTTGCCGAGGGCAGGGCCCTCCACGAAGACGCGCGAGAGGGCTTCGGGCGCGGCATTCGTCAGGCCGCGGAGCCCGAGGCTTGCGGAATGGACCACGAACCAGCCCGTGTTGAACGCGAGGATCGCGAGAAGGATGTTGGCGAGGCGCGTCATGGGCGTGAACCTAGACCGCCGGGCCCCTGCCGCGAAAGGCCGGCTTGCATCGCTGCCCCGAGCGATCTACCGCGCGGGCAATGGAGAGGGCGGACGTCATCATCCTCGGCGCGGGTGCGGCGGGCATGTTCTGCGCGGTCGAGGCGGGCCGGCGCGGGCGGCACGTCGTCGTGCTAGAGCACATGAAGACACCCGGCGAGAAGATCCGGATCTCGGGCGGCGGGCGGTGCAACTTCACCAACCTGCACATCGCGCCGGAACGGTTCCTGTCCGGCAATCCGCGCTTCGCGCTGTCCGCCCTGAACCGCTACACGCAGCATGATTTCATTGCGCGGGCGGAGGCGGCGGGCATCGCCTGGCACGAGAAGACTCTGGGCCAGCTCTTCTGCGACGGCTCGGCACGGGAGATCATCGACATGCTGCTGTCCGACATGGCCGGGGCCGGCGTCGACCTGCGCCTTGGCACCGGCGTCGAGCGGGTCGAGCATGGCGACGGCCTCTTCCGCGTCGCGGCCCCGGGCGGCATCATCGCGGCGCCCGCCCTTGTCGTGGCCACTGGCGGCAAGTCGGTGCCGAAGATCGGCGCGACCTCATTCGGCTACCGGATCGCCGAACAGTTCGGGCTGCGCCTTACCGAAACGCGCCCGGCGCTCGTGCCACTGACCTTCACGGATGCGGCGCGCGAGCAGATGGCGGCCCTTTCGGGGCTGTCGGTGCAGGCGCGCGTCTCCTGCGGAAAGGCGTCCTTCGACGAGGGGCTTCTCTTCACGCACCGGGGGCTGTCGGGCCCGTCGATCCTGCAGATCTCCTCCTACTGGCGCGAGGGGCGGCCGATCACCGTCGATCTCGCGGCGCACCACGACGCGCGGGCGACCCTCAGGGAGCGGCGGGCGACGGCGGGGCGCGTTTCGGTCAAGAACGCGCTCGCGGAAATCCTGCCGGAAAAGCTCGCCGCCGCCGTCACGGCGCGGTTGGGCATCGAGGGACGGCTCGCGGACCAGTCGGACAAGCGGCTCGACCGGCTCTGCGGCGAAGTTCACGACTGGGAGGTGCTGCCCGCCGGCTCCGAGGGCTACCGCACGGCGGAGGTGACGCTGGGCGGCGTCGACACGCGCGATCTCGACGCGCGGACGATGGCGGCGCGCAAGGTGCCCGGCCTCTACTTCGTGGGCGAGGTGGTGGACGTCACCGGCTGGCTCGGCGGCTACAACTTCCAGTGGGCGTGGTCCTCGGGCTGGGCGGCGGGTCAGGTCTGCTGAACCATCGACATCCGCGCCCGACCGGGCATGATGGCTGCACGGAGGAGCAGGTCATGGCGCACCGGGAAGTCGCGAGTTTCGCGCATGGCGAATGGATCGGGCCGGGCCGTGGCGCGCGGGAGATCGCGGATGCCGTGACGGGCGAGGTCTTCGCCGTCGCCGGCAACGACGCGCTCGACCTCGCCGGGATGCGGGACTTCGCACGGACGGTCGGCGGTCCCGCGCTCCGCGCCATGGGCTTCCACGACCGGGCGCGGATGCTCAAGGCGCTGGCGCAGTATCTCGACGCGCGCAAGGCGGCCCTGCACGAACTGTCCTACCACACTGGCGCGACCCTTCCCGATGCGCGGATCGACGTGGACGGCGGCATCGGAACCGTTTTCGTCATCGCGTCGAAGGGCCGGCGCGAGATGCCGGACGGGCAGGTCTATCTCGACGGCGGGACGGAGATGCTCTCCCGCGACGGCTCCTTCCTGGGTCAGCACGTCTGCATGCCGCTCCGCGGTGTCGCGGTCCATATCAACGCCTTCAACTTCCCCGTCTGGGGGATGCTGGAGAAGCTCGCACCGACGCTTCTGGCCGGGATGCCCGCCATCGTGAAACCCGCGACCTCGACGGCCTACGTGGCCGAGGCCTGCCTGCGCATGATCGTCGAAAGCGGCATCCTGCCCAAGGGCGCGGTGCAGTTCGTGGCCGGGGGGCTGGGGGACCTTCTCGACCGGCTCGACTGCCAGGACGTGGTCGCCTTCACCGGGTCGGCGGCGACGGCCCGGAAGCTGCGGCAGACCGACAACATCACGCGGAACGCCGTGCGATTCACCGCCGAGCAGGACAGCCTTAACGCGACGATCCTCGGGCCGGACGCAGAACCGGGCAGCCCGGAGTTCGACCTTTTCGTGAAGGAGGTCCACCGCGAGATGACCGCGAAGGCGGGGCAGAAATGCACCGCCATCCGCCGGATCATGGCGCCCGAGGCAATGGTCGGCCCGCTGATCGAGGGGATCTCGGCCCGGCTCGCGCGCACGGTCGTCGGGGATCCTCGGCTCGAGACGGTGCGGATGGGCGCGCTGGTCTCCACGGCACAGCGGGCGGACGTGCTGGAGAAGACGGCGCTGCTGTCGGTCGAGGCCGAACTGGTCCAAGGCGACCCTGACGCCTTCGCCGTGGAAGGCGCCGATGCCGCGCGCGGCGCCTTCCTGCCGCCGATGCTCTATCACTGCGCCGAGCCCGACCGCGCGGCGCGGGTGCATGACACCGAGGCCTTCGGGCCCGTCGCGACCGTCATGGGCTACCGCGATCTCGGCCACGCGATCGAGCTGGCCAACCGCGGCGGCGGCAGCCTCGTGGCCTCGGTCGTGACGCGCGACCCGGCCGTGGCGCGGGACCTAGTCCTCGGCGCCGGCCCGTTCCACGGTCGGCTCTACTTCGACAACCGCGACTCGATGGCCGCGAGCACAGGCCACGGCGCGCCGCTGCCGCACATGGTCCACGGCGGGCCGGGACGCGCGGGCGGCGGAGAGGAACTGGGCGGGGTGCGCGGCGTCCTGCACTACATGCAGCGGACGGCGGTGCAGGGCAGTCCGGACATACTGACGGGCGTCACGGGCCAGTGGGTGCCGGGCGCGGAGGAAAGACAGCGCCCCGCCCATCCCTTCCGCCGCCGCTTCGGCGAACTGGAGATCGGCGAGACGCTCCACACGGCCGAACGCGCGGTGACGCTCGAGGACGTGGAGACCTTCGCCGCCTTCACGGGCGACACTTTCTACGCCCACATGGACGCGGCCGCGGCGGCCCGGAACCCCTTCTTCCCCGGCCGCGTGGCGCATGGCTACCTGCTCCTGTCCTTCGCGGCGGGGCTTTTCGTCGACCCCGACGAGGGGCCGGTGCTGGCGAACACCGGCCTCGACAACCTCCGCTTCATGAAGCCGGTGGAGCCCGGCGCGCGGATCAAGGTGCGCCTCACCGTCAAGCGAAAGACGCGGCGGACGGAGGCATATGGCGAGGTCCGCTGGCACGTGACGCTCAGCGATCACGAGGATGACACGGTTGCCGAATACGAGCTTCTCACGATGAACGCCTACTGAGCCGAACGCGCCGCGCGGCGAAGGCCTTGCAGGTGCGGTGCCGGACATGTTCGACTGCACGACGGTCGGCGTCCGGCGTGCGACGACCTCGCCATGCGCGCGACGTCGCGGGGAACGGCCTTGGGCTGCGTCGCAAGAAGATCGGTGCAGGTCTGATCCTCGACGCTCCCGGTTCCGT
>CAZUVG010000004.1:0-8859 GCA_964623765.1 uncultured Roseicyclus sp. | reverse complement strand
CTGCACGATGGTCGGCGTCCGGCGTGCGATGCGGGGAACGGCTTTGGCGCTCGGCGGTTCATGCTCGAAGGGCGCCCACGTCAACGGGCGCTGCACGGAACGAAAGACAGGGGAGAGACGGGGAATGGCGGCGAAGAAGGGCCGCGCCGCTTCGGCGGCATGCCTGCAGGACCTGGCGGCCAGCCGGATGGCGATCGAGGGCATCGACCCCGACATCGACGGCGGACGCTTCGCGGCGAAGGCCGTCGAGGGCTGGTCCATGCGCGTGGAGGCCGACGTCTTCGGCGACGGCCACGAGGTCTTCGGCGCGGGCGTCGTGACCTCTGACGGGACGCTCGTGCCCATGGAGTTCATCGGCAACGACCGCTGGGCCGCGGAGATCGTGTTCCCCGGGATGGGAAACGCGCATTTCCAGGTCCTCGCCTGGCGCGACGTCTGGGGCACATGGACGCGGGATACGGGGAAGAAGATCGACGCGGGCCAAGACGTGTCCGTCGAGATGATCGAGGCCGCCCGGATCCTGGGCGCGATGAAGCCACCGCGCGGGCAGGGCGATCTGCTGAAGACGCTGCGCAAGGCCGCGAAGGACGGCGATGCGGAGACCCTCCTCGCGCCCGAGACGTCTGCCTTCATGGCAGCCCACGGACCTCGCGCGAACCTCACCCGCTCGCGCAGGATCCCCGTCTGGGTCGACCGCGAGCGCGCCGCCTTCTCCGCGTGGTACGAACTGTTCCCGCGCAGCCAGGGTCCCGAGGGCCGGCACGGCACCTTTCGCGACGTGATCGGGCGGCTGGACTACGTCACCGACCTCGGCTTCGACGTCCTCTACTTCCCGCCGATCCACCCGATCGGGACGACGAACCGCAAGGGCCGGAACAATTCCCTGCGCGCCGAGCCCGGCGACGTGGGCTCGCCCTACGCCATCGGCTCGCCCGAGGGCGGGATGGATGCCGTGCACCCCGAACTCGGCACGCTCGCGGATTTCGACGCGCTTGTGGAGGCGGCACAAGCCAAGGGGCTCGAAATCGCCCTCGACATCGCGCTGAACGCCTCGCCCGACCACCCCTGGATCGACGAGCATCCCGACTGGTTCGAGCGGCGCCCCGACGGCACGATCAAGCACGCCGAGAACCCGCCCAAGAAATACGAGGACATCGTCAATTTCCGCTATTACGCGGGCGAGGAGCCGAACACGCCCTTCTGGGAGGCGATCCGCGACCTGTTCCTGTTCTGGATCGGTCACGGCGTCACGATCTTCCGCGTGGACAACCCCCACACCAAGCCGTTTCCATTCTGGGAGTGGATCATCGCCGAGGTGCGCGCGAAGCACCCCGGGACGATCTTCCTGTCGGAGGCATTCACCCGGCCCAAGGTGATGAAGCATCTCGCCAAGATCGGCTTCAACCAGAGCTACACCTACTACACCTGGCGCGACACGGCGGCAGAACTGCGGGAATACGTTTCCGAGCTGTCGACCGAGGAATGCCGCCACTACATGAGGCCGAACTTCTTCACCAACACGCCCGACATCAATCCATGGTTCAACCACGACAGCGGGCGCCCGGGCTTCCGCACGCGGTCGGTCATGGCGGCCTCGCTGGTGAGCAACTGGGGCCTCTACTCGGGCTTCGAACTGTGCGAGGCCGACTGGCTGCCGCCCAAGGACGAATACCTCCATTCCGAGAAGTACGAACTCAAGCACCGCGACTGGGACGCGCCCGGCCACATCAAGGACGACATCCGCCTTATCAACCGTGTTCGCAGCGAGAACCCCGCGATGCGGGATTTCACGAACATACGCTTCTTTCCCTGCGACGACGGACGCGTGCTCTACTACGGCCGCTTCGACCACGCCGCCCGCAACTACGTCCTCTTCCATGTCCTGACCGATCCCAGGGCGGGCGCGAACTTTGGCTTCGAGGTGCCTCTGTGGGAGTTCGCGCTGCCCAACGAGGCTTCGATCGAGGTGGAGGACGCGATCCACGGCAACCGCTTCACCTGGCACGGCATCAACCACCGACTGCAGCTCGACCCGCAAGAGAGACCTTACGCAATCTGGAAGCTGTTCCCGCCGGGAGGTGCGCAATGAGCGTCGTGGACAAGGGCCTTCTCGCCGCCGACCCCGAGACGGAGGCGCCCGACTGGTACAAGGACGCGGTGATCTACCAGATCCACGTGAAATCCTTCCAGGATTCCGACGGCGACGGGATTGGCGACTTCGCGGGCCTCATGCAGCGGCTCGACCACGTGCAGGAACTGGGTGCGACCGCCGTCTGGCTCTTGCCGTTCTACCCGTCGCCGCTCAAGGACGACGGCTACGACATCGCGGAATACAAGGCGATCAATCCCGCCTACGGCACGATGGACGATTTCCAGTCCTTCGTGGACGAGGCGCACCGGCGCGGCCTCAAGGTCATCACCGAGCTCGTCATCAACCACACGAGCGACCAGCACGAGTGGTTCCAGCGCGCCCGCCGCGCGCCGAAGGGGAGCCCCGAGCGCGACTTCTACGTCTGGTCCGACGATCCGACGAAGTGGATGGACCGGACACGCGTGATCTTCAACGACACCCACGACTCGAACTGGGCGTGGGACCCGGTGGCGGAACAGTTCTACTGGCACCGCTTCTTCGACCATCAGCCGGATCTCAACTTCGACAATCCCGAGGTCCTGCGCGAAGTGATCGACGTGATGCACTTCTGGCTCGACAAGGGGGTAGACGGGCTGAGGCTCGACGCGATCCCCTACCTCGTGGAGCGCGACGGGACCAGCAACGAGAACCTCGACGAGACGCATGCCGTCCTGAAGGCCATCCGCGCCGATCTCGACGCCCATTACGAGGGCAAGATGCTGCTTGCCGAGGCGAACCAGTGGCCCGAGGACACGCGGCCCTACTTCGGCGAGGGCGACGAGTGCCACATGGGCTTTCACTTTCCCCTCATGCCAAGGATGTACATGGCGGTCGCACAGGAAGATCGCTATCCAATAACCGACATAATTCGACAAACTCCACAGATCCCGGAAAACTGCCAATGGGCGATCTTCCTTCGGAACCACGACGAGTTGACGCTCGAGATGGTGACGGACCGCGAGCGGGACTACCTGTGGGATTTCTACGCCGCCGACAGGCGCGCGCGGATCAACATGGGCATACGGCGGCGTCTCGCGCCGCTTCTTCAGAACGACCGGCGGAAGATCGAGTTGCTGAACTCGCTGCTCTTCTCGATGCCGGGCACACCCGTCGTCTACTCGGGCGACGAGATCGGGATGGGCGACAATTACTACCTCGGCGACCGGGACGGCGTGCGCACCCCGATGCAATGGTCCACCGACCGCAACGCGGGCTTCTCCCGCGCCAATCCGCAGGCCCTCTACCTGCCGATCATCCAGGACCCCGTCTTCGGCTACGAGGCCGTGAACGTCGAGGCGCAGCAGGCCTCGCCGTCGTCGCTGCTGAACTGGATGAAGCGCATGATCGCCGTGCGCCAGCGCCACGAGGTCTTCGGCCGCGGCGAGATCGACCTGCTTTACCCCAGGAACCGGAAGGTTCTGGCCTACGTCCGGCGTCTCGGCGACGAGGCCGTGCTCTGCGTCGCCAACATCTCGCGGCAGGCGCAGGCGGCCGAGATCGACCTCGCCCGGTACGAGGGACGCGTACCGATAGAACTGACGGGACAGTCGGCCTTCCCGCCGGTTGGCGAGTTGCCCTACCTGCTGACGCTGCCCGCCTACGGCTTCTACTGGTTCCTCCTCGCCCACGAGGAAGAATTCGAAGCGCCCTCCTGGCACGAAGGCTGGACCCAGATGCTGCCCGATTTCATCACGCTGACCACCCGTGACGGAACTCTCGCCGGCGCCATGGCAGACAGGGCGCGGGAGGAGTTCGAGACCCGCACGCTGCGCGAGTACCTGCCGCTGCAACGCTGGTGCGCTGCCAAGGAGGGTCGGGTCACGAGCGCCAAGCTTCGTCCGCTGGCGGAGCTTGGGCCGCGTCTTCTCCTGGCGGTGGCAGAGGTCGACATGGGAGGGGACGTGCAGCGCTACTTTCTGCCGCTCGCCGCCGCCTGGGGTGAAGACCATCTCGCCATGGGGCCGCGCCTTCCCGCGACACTGGCCAAGCTCCGGCAGGCCAGCCGCGTGGGCGCGATCATGGATGGCGCCGTGGACGAGGACATGGCCAACGCGCTGTTCCACGCCCTGCGCGACGGGCGCGAGATCGACGCGGGCGAAGAAGGCCGCCTCGTGTTCAAGCCCAACGCCCGTTTCGCCGCGGCCGCCGAGGACGCCGGCGAGCCGAAACTTCTTTCCGCCGAACAGTCCAACGCCTCGATCGCCTTCTCGGACAAGGTGATCCTGAAGCTCTACCGCCGTCTCCGGCCCGGCATCCTGCCGGATATCGAGGTCTCGCGCTTCCTCACCGAGGAGACCGATTTCGACGCGACCCCGCCCCTTCTGGGCACGATCGACCTCGTGGCGCCGGACGGCGAGACGACCACGCTGGCCGCCGCCAGCCAGTTCGTCCGCAACCAGGGCGACGCCTGGAGCTACGTCACGGAGGCGCTCGACCGGGATATGGAGCGGCTGGACACGTCGGACCGGGACCCCTCGGACGAGAGGGAGGAGGCCGTCATGGGCGGACCGCTCGACCTTGGCGAGGTGGTGGGCCGGCGGACGGCGGAACTGCATCGCGCGCTGTCGAGCGGCGCGCCCGGAGGCCCCTTCGGCATCGAGAACCTCACCCAGGAGGAACTGACCCGGCAGGTCGACGAGATCCGGGGCGAGGTCTCTGGTGCGCTCGACCGGCTGCAGTCGAACTTCCACAATCTTGCCGACGGCAGCGCCGATCTTGCCCAGTCGCTCCTCGACCGTCGCCAGCAACTCCTGGGGCGGCTCGACCGCATCCGTCGGATCGCGCCCTCGGGCGGGCAATGCCGCATTCACGGCGACTTCCACCTCGGACAGGTTCTCGTCGTGCAGCGTGACGTCATGATCATCGATTTCGAGGGCGAACCCACGCGCACGCTGGCCGAACGCCGGGCCAAGGCATCGCCGATGCGGGACGTGGCAGGGATGCTGCGCAGCTTCGACTACGCGCTCTGGTCCACGGTGCGGCGCCGGCTCGACCTCGGCGCAGATCCGGACCGGACGCTTTCTGGCGTCGATCACTGGCGGAGGCAGACGCAGGGCGCCTTCCTCGAAGCCTACCGCGCGGCCATGGCGGGCGGGCCCGTGCATCCCGACAACCCGGACAGCGAACAGGCGCTGCTCGATCTTTTCTTGATCCAGAAGGCCGCCTACGAGGTCGGCTACGAGTTGTCCATGCGGCCCGACTGGATCGAGATCCCGCTCCGCGGCCTCCTTTCCCTGATCGAAGACGAGTGAGCATGACCCCATCCCAACCCGAGACCGCCCCCCATCCTGCCGACATCGAGGCAATCCTGCGCGGCCAGCACGGCGACCCCTTCCGCGTCCTCGGCATGCATCAGCACGACGGCGGGCCGATCGCCGTCAACGTCTTCGCGCCTGACGCGACCGAGGTGCGGGTCACCGATCTCAAGGGCAAGGAACTGGGTCGGCTCGAACGCATCGATCCCGAGGGTTTTTTCCATGCCTGCTTCAAGCGGCGGAAGAAGCGGCAGGCCTACAGGCTCCGGATGCGCAACGTCACGGGTCACGAGTGGGAGGTCATCGACCCCTATTCCTTCGGCCCCGTCATGGGCGAGATGGACGAGTATCTTCTGGGCGAGGGGCGCCACGAGGAGCTTTACCGCCGCCTCGGCGCGCATCCGATGGAACACCAGGGCGTCGCGGGCACCGCCTTCGCCGTCTGGGCACCGAATGCCCGCCGCGTCTCGGTCGTGGGCCATTTCAACGCGTGGGACGGACGACGCCACGCCATGCGCCGCCGCGGCGCAAGCGGGGTCTGGGAGATCTTTCTGCCGGGGATCGGGCCGGGCGAGATCTACAAGTACGAGATCGTCGGTGCCTACGGTCATCTCCAGCCGCTGAAGGCCGATCCGGTCGGCACCCATGCCGAGCAGCCGCCGGAAACGGCCTCCATCGTCCACGGGCTGCCGCGACATGAATGGACCGACGCGGGCTGGACCCGGGCGCGCCCCGCCGATCCGCGGGCCGAGCCCATGTCGATCTACGAGGTGCATCTCGGTTCATGGCGGCGCACGCTTGAGGGCGAGATGCTGAACTACGCCACCCTCGGAGACCAGTTGGTTGACTACGTCACCGAGATGGGCTTCACCCATGTCGAGTTCCTGCCCGTGAGCGAGCATCCCTTCTCGGGATCCTGGGGCTACCAGCCCGTGGGCATGTTCGCGCCCACCTCCCGCTTCGGCACGCCCGAGGACTTTGCGCAGCTTGTCGACCGGCTCCACAACGCCGGTATCGGCGTCATCGTGGACTGGGTTCCCGCACACTTCCCTTCCGACGCCCACGGCCTCGGCGAGTTCGACGGAACCGCGCTCTACGAACACGCAGACCCCCGGCAGGGCTTCCACCACGACTGGAACACGCTGATCTACAATTTCGGCCGGCGGGAGGTCGCGAATTTCCTGCGTGCCTCGGCGACCTACTGGCTGAAGGAGCTTCACGTCGATGCCCTGCGCGTAGATGCCGTGGCCTCGATGCTCTACCTCGACTATTCGCGCAACGAGGGGGAGTGGATCCCGAACCGCTACGGCGGGCGGGAAAACCTCGACGCGATCGACTTCCTCAAGGGCGTGAACGAGGTGGTGCGCGACTACGCCCCCGGCGCGCTGACGATTGCCGAGGAGAGCACCGCCTGGCCCGGCGTCTCGCGCCCGGTGTCCGACGGCGGGCTCGGGTTCGACTTCAAGTGGAACATGGGCTGGATGCACGACACGCTCCAGTACATGAGCCAGGACCCGATCCACCGGAAGTACCACCACCACGAGATGACCTTCGGGCTGGTCTACGCGTTTTCCGAGAACTTCGTCCTGCCGCTCAGCCATGACGAGGTGGTTCACGGCAAGGGATCGATGATCGGCAAGATGCCTGGGGACAGATGGCAGAAATTTGCAAACCTGCGCGCCTATTACGGCTTTATGTGGGGGCATCCGGGCAAGAAACTGCTATTCATGGGTGGAGAATTCGCGCAGGAAAGGGAGTGGAATCACGACCAGTCGCTCGACTGGCACCTTCTCCAGGACCCGATGCACGACGGGATTCGGAAGCTTGTGCGCGACCTCAACCACCTCTACCGCTCCGAGCCCGGCCTCCACCAGCGCGACTGCGTGCCCGAGGGCTTCCAGTGGATCGAGGGGGGCGACGCGGACAACAATGTCTTCTCCTTCGTCCGCTACGCCGACGAAGGCTCGAAGCCCGTCGTCGTGATCTCCAACATGGCCCCCGTCCTGCGGGAAAATTACAGAATCGGAGTGCCTTGGGGTGGACCGTGGACAGAGTGCTTGAACACCGACCGCCGGGAATACGGCGGCTCGGGCGCGGGCAACGGCGCACTGCACGCCTCCGACGAGGGGATGCATGGCCAGCCGCATTCGCTGTCGGTGACGCTGCCGCCGCTTTCCACGCTCTTCCTCGTGCCGGACTGATCGCATGGACAAGGCCGCCCCCCCCACGCTCTCGCGCCGCATCCTCGCGGGCTCCGACGTGCCGCTTGGCGCAACATGGGACGGGTCGGGGACGAACTTCGCCCTTTTCTCCGCCCATGCCGAGAGGGTGGAACTCTGCCTCTTCGACAACCGCGGCAAGCGGGAGCTGGAGCGCATCGAACTGCCCGAGTTCACGCACCAGGTCTGGCACGGCTACCTGCCGGACGTGCGGCCCGGTCAACTCTACGGCTACCGCGTGCACGGCCCCTATGCGCCGGAGGCCGGGCATCGCTTCAATCCCAACAAGTTGCTGCTCGATCCTTATGCGTTGCAGCACGTGGGCGACCTGCGCTGGCACGACGCGCTCTTCGGCTACAGGATGGGCCACGAGAAGGGCGACCTCAGCTTCGACCGGCGCGATTCCTCCTTCGTCATGCCGAAATGCGTGGTGGTGGACCCGGCGCATACCTGGGGCGACGACGTCTATCCCAACGTGCCCTGGGGGCGGACGCTGATCTACGAGGCGCATGTCGGCGGGATGACGATGGGCTGCGATTTCATCGACGAGCCCCTCCGTGGGACCTTCGAGGGCCTCGCCGATCCGCGCGTCATCGATCACCTCGTGCGCCTAGGCGTCACCTCGCTGGAGCTTCTGCCCGTGCAGGCCTTCTACGACGAGGGACATCTCGCCGACCGGGGCCTCGTCAACTGGTGGGGCTATTCCACCATCGGCTTCTTCGCGCCCGCGCCCCGCTACATGACTCATGACGGCGGACTGCACGAGTTCAAGCTGATGGTCCGCCGCCTCCACGCAGCGGGGATCGAGGTGATCATGGACGTGGTCTACAACCACACCGCCGAGGGCAACGAGCTCGGTCCCACGCTGTCGTTCCGCGGCATCGACAACGCCAGCTATTACCGTCTGTCGGAAGACCCGCGCTACTACTATGACACGACCGGCTGCGGGAACTCGTTGAACATGCGCAATTCCCGCGTGCTGCAGATGGTGATGGACAGCCTCCGCTACTGGGTCGAGGAATGCCATGTCGACGGCTTCCGCTTCGATCTCGCCACCACGCTCGGACGCGACGGCGGCGACTATTCCGAGCACGCGACCTTCCTCGAGGCGGTGCGGCAGGACCCGGTCCTCGCCGGCGTGAAGCTGATCGCCGAGCCATGGGACACGGGTCCGAACGGCTACCAGCTCGGCAACTTCCCCCCGGGCTGGGCGGAGTGGAACGACCGGTATCGCGACAATCTCCGCGGCTTCTGG
>CAZUVG010000003.1:0-28985 GCA_964623765.1 uncultured Roseicyclus sp. | reverse complement strand
CTCGGCCGCGAGGGCGGGCACGAGGGGATGCTGGAGTTCATGGAAACGCAATACATCTCGGCCGAGTGGTGAGGCGGGCATGACAGACATCGTCGCAAGCCCCTCCACCCGCCGTCTCGCGCTGGAGAAGGGCATCGACATCGAGGCGCTCGCAGCCCGGCTCGGGCGCACGACCATCGGGCCGGAGGACCTCGACGGCGGCACGGCGCCCGCCACGACCGCCGCCACCTCCTACTGGGAGGTGGACCATGCGGCCTACGGCCCGGTCACCGAGGAGCCGATGAGCCGCTTCGCACTGGTTGCGGCCAGGAACCTCGCCGCGGCGCAGGCGCTGATCCCGGCGGTCACCCATCACGACCGCGCCGACGTCTCGGCCATCGAGGCGCTTCGGGCGGCGTGGAAGCCGGAGGCGCAGGCCCGGGGCGTGAAGCTGACGGCCCTCGCCTTCCACGTCGCGGCACTCGCGCGTGCACTCAGGAGATTCCCGAGGTTTAACGCGTCACTGTCGAGCGATGGCACGACGCTGGTTCTGAAGGATTTCGTCCATGTCGGCATAGCAGTGGATACCGAACATGGCCTGATGGTTCCCGTCATCCGAGACGCTGACCGCAAGGGCCTGTGGGCCATCGCGGCCGAGATCGCGGACCTCGCAGGCCGGGCACAGGCGCGCAAGATCGGGCCGGACGAGATGGGCGGCGCGTCGATGACCATCACCAGTCTCGGCGGCATCGGCGGCACGGCCTTCAGCCCGATCGTGAACCCGCCCGAAGTCGCCATTCTCGGCATCACGCGGACCGAAACGGTGACCGTCTGGGAAGGCGACACGCCGCGGCCTGTTCCGATGGTACCACTGGACCTGTCCTACGATCACCGGGTGATCAACGGGGCGGACGCCGCGCGTTTCCTGACGCATTACGCCGGGCTCATCGCGGACCCGCGCCGGATGCTGGTCTGATCGCATGACCGACCACTCCGAACTTCTCGTCCTTGGCGCCGGTCCCGGCGGCTATGCCTGTGCCTTTCGCGCCGCGGACCTGGGACGCAAGGTCACCATGGTCGATGCCCGCGACACGCTGGGCGGCGTCTGCCTGAACGAGGGCTGCATCCCCTCCAAGGCGCTCCTGCACGCGGCCGAAGTAATCCGCGAGGCGCGGCACATGGGCGACTGGGGCATCGCCTTCGGCAAGCCACGGATCGACCTTGACGCGCTGCGGGCGAAGAAGGACGGCATCGTCGGGCAGCTGACCGGCGGCCTTTCCGGCCTCGCCGGACGGCGCAAGGTGGACACGGTGCGGGGAACGGCGCGCTTCACCGGTCCGCACGCGGTTGAGGTGGACGGCCGTCAGATCACCTTCGACCAGGCAATAATCGCCGTGGGCTCCGCCCCCGTGGCCCTGCCCGGCTGGCCGGAGGACGACCGCATCTGGGACAGCGCGGCCGCGCTGGAGCTTCGCCAGATCCCGAGGCGGCTCGCCGTCGTGGGCGGCGGGATCATCGGGCTGGAGATGGCGACGATCTACGGCGCTCTCGGCGCCGAGGTCACCGTCGTCGAGTTGATGGACCAGATCGCCCACGGCGCCGACTTCGAGGCGGTGGCGATCCTGCGGGCCGCGCTGGAGGCGGACGGGGTGACGATCCACACCAATACCCGGGTGCGCGAGGTGAAGGCGACCAAGGCCGGCCTGACGCTGACCTGCGAGGGCGACTTAGCGGGCCAGATCAAGGCCGACGCCGTCATCCGCTCCGTCGGCCGCCGCGCCAACGGGGACCGGATCGGAGCGGAGGCGGCGGGCCTTACCGTCTCGGACAGGGGAGAGATCGCGGCGGACGATGCAGGCCGCACGGATCAGCCGCATATCTTCGCCATCGGCGACGTGACCGGCAACCCGATGCTCGCACACCGCGCCTCGCACCAGGGCCATGTCGCGGCCGAAGTGGCCTCCGGGCACCGCGCCGCGCTGGGAACCGTGCTGATCCCGTCAGTCGCCTACACCAACCCCGAGCTTGCGTGGATCGGGCTTACGGAGGCGCCAGCGAAGAACGGGGGGCGACGCGTGAAGACAACGAGCTTCCCGTGGGCCGCGAGCGGCCGCAACCTCGCCTCGGGCGGCGGCGACGGGCTGACGAAGCTCGTCTACGACCCCGACACGCAGCGCCTTCTGGGCGCCAGCATCGTCGGGCGCAATGCAGGCGAGCTGATCGCCGAACTGACGCTCGCAATCGAGATGGGCGCGACGCTGGCCGATATCGGGTTGACCATCCACGCCCATCCGACGCTTTCGGAAACCGTGGCCTTCGCCGCTGAACGCGCCCTTGGAACGCTCACCGACCTGTGACGGACCTCACTGGGCAGACGGCGCTCGTCACCGGGGCGCTGCACGGTGCGGGCACGCAGGTCATGGGCGTCGGCACCCGGATAACGGAGGCCCTCTGCCCGGGGTCATCCGCCGGTAACCTGCCGCGCAGCGCGCGTTGTCCAACGGCGATACACGGTGCCGTGATCCCCGTCGATGGAGGGTAGCTGGGGCGTTAGCGCGTGTGGCGCCTTCGTGACCGCGATCGCCTTGATGGAGGGGTTCTCTGCATCCTCGGCATCGGCCATGAACCATTCCAGCATTGGGAACACCGCCACCGTCGAGGCGAAGGCTTGACCGAACCTGTCCGACGGCTGCGGCCTGCGAGGTCAGGATTGCACGCGTCCGGCGCCTGCTCATTTCGCGCTTGCCCCCCGGCGCGTCGTGGGATGCACTGGGGCAAAGCGAAGGACCCGGCCATGGATCTCCGCCAGATCATGTACTTCCTCTGGGTCTTCGAGGAAGAGAGCTTCACCAGGGCGTCGAAACGGGCAGGCGTCGTGCAGCCGGCGCTGAGCACGCAGATCCGCCGGCTGGAAGAGGAGTTCGGCGTCGACTTCTTCCGCCGCGACTCGCGGGGCGTGACGCCGACGGCACACGGCAAGCTGTTCTACGAACTCTGCTCTCCGATCCGCAGGGATCTTGCCGAGGCGCGCAGCAGGATGATCGAGGCCGCCCACGCGGACAACGTCCTGGGGCGGCTGCGCTGCGGCTTCCCTCCGAGTTTCTACAAGAGCGTTGTCCCGGGCGCCGTCGCGGACTTCACCGCGCGCTATCCGCAGGTGGAACTGGAACTGAGCGCCGGATACGGCCACACGCTGACGCAGTGGGTGAGCGAGGAGAAACTCGATTTCGCGGTCGGGATCTGGACGACGGATTTCCCCGAGCTGGAGCGCTACCGGACGTTCGAGGAGGAAATAGCGCTGATCTCGGGACGGCCGCTTTCCGTTCCCGATTTCGCGCGGATCGACCTGGCCGAGATCGCGAACCTCAAGCTGATGAAGCCGTCGCCCTCGCAAATGCTCGCACCGCATCTGGAGCAACTCATCCGAAGCGGCACGATCACGCCAAAACGGACGATGGTTGTGGACACCTACCTGGGTGTCATGGAGATCGCGCGGATCTCCGACTGGGTCGCACTGGTTCCCGTGACGGGTCTGCTCGACGAACTCTCGACGGCAGGCCTGCACATCTACCGCATCAAGCGTCCCTTCGCCGTCTTCCGCTGGGACGTGGTGCACCGGCAGGGGAACGCGCCGGACCTGGCGGGCGAGGCCCTGATCGAAACCGTCGCCGCCGAGCTGGATCGCAAGACCAGACGCTGGAGCGAACTCGTGGCAGCCGTGCCGGAGAACTGATGGCCGTTCGCGATGGCCCGGCATGGCGATGGCGTCCGGAAGACCCGTCCAGTTCCTCAACCGGCGGCGGCGCTATATCAGCCATAACCAAAAACAATTTGCATGGTTCACAGGGGTACAACATGCTGCCCTCCACGGCGTTTTGTCGCACTGCAACATGCTTGAACAACAAGCGGACCGGTGGCGACGGGCCAGCCAGGGAGGAGAAAACGATGAGATATCTTGCAGCCGCTGTTCTGGCGGCGACGAGCTCTGTTGCCCATGCACAGGAATATCCGTGCGACCAGGTGGTGGTCGTGGTGCCCTATTCCGCCGGGGGAGCGACGAGCACCGTCTCGCGCGTGGTCGCCGAGGGACTGGAGGAGCGGCTGGGCGCAAGCGTGGTGATCGAGCCGCGTCCGGGGGCCGGCGGCAACGTCGGGACAAGATCGGTGGCAGAGGCAGAGCCCGACGGCTGCACGGTTCTGGTCAACGGGAACCAGATGGCAACGATGCCGCTCACCATCACCGATCTCGGTTACGACCCGTTCGAGGACTTCGTGGCGATCGGGAACGTGGGGCTCTCGCCCACGCTGATCGTCAGTTCGAAGGACGAGATCTCCGACCTGCAGGACATGATCGCCGCGGGCGAGGAGGGCACGGTCAACTACGGCACGCCCGGGGTCGGGCTGCTCCAGCACCTTGCCATGGAGCAGATCACCTTCGTCTCGGGCGCGGACCTGAACCACGTGCCCTATCGGGGCGGCGCGGACGCCCTGGCCGACCTGATATCCGGACGGCTCGATGTCGGGGCCTTCGCGGCGGGTTCCGTCCTGCCGCCGGTGCGCGACGGCCAGCTGACGCTTCTTGGAGCCGCGCAGGAAGAGCGCACCGGCTTCGCCCCCGATGTCCCGTCGGCCGCCGAGCAGGGGTTCGAGGGTATCAATGCAGGCGTCTACTTCCTGATGTTCGCGCCGGCTGGCACGCCCGAAGACGCCGTCGACATGATGAGCACGGCGCTGTCGGGGACCCTTTCCGATCCTGCGATGGCCGACCGGTTCGCCGAGATCGGGTTCGAGCCGATCCCGATGAACCCGGAGGAAACCGCCGCCCTCATGCGGCAGACGGCCGACGAGTGGTCGCCGGTGATCGAACGTCTCGGCATCAGCTTCGACTGATGGTGCGGCTCTGACGACGGCGCGGGCCGGGTCCATTCCAGGGGCCCGGCCCGAAAACCGACGCGTCCCGTGGGACCGAAGCATTCCCGGAGGAGCCGAGCGATGAGACTGGCCGGATCGCGAGACCTGTTCGGAGGGTCGATGATCTTCCTCGTCGGCCTGGCTTTCCTCGCCGAGGCACGCGGACTGGATTTCGGCAGCGCCCGCAGGATGGGGCCGGGCTTCTTCCCGACAATCGTCGGCATCGTGACGTGCCTGCTGGCGGTCGGACTGATCATCACCGGAACGCGCGAGAGGCTCTACATGATCTCGTCGGAGGCGCGGCCGCTGCTCTGGGTCATGGTGGGAACGGCCGCATTCGCACCGACGATACGCACGCTGGGCCTCGTGCCGGCGGTTTTCCTGACCGTGGCGATCTCGTCGCTGGGCGACAGCCGATCGCGTCCTCTCCCGGTCGCTCTTCTGGGCATCGGGTGCGCAACTGCGGCCTGGGCGATCTTCATCGCGGGGCTGGGCCTGCCGATCCCGGCGCTGAGGGTGCCGTTCTGATGGATGTGCTCGCGAACCTGATGGCCGGCCTCGAGACGGCGCTTTCGCCAGGCAACATCATGTTCTGCTTCCTCGGCGTCTTTCTCGGCACCTTCATCGGCGTTCTTCCCGGCATCGGGGCGCTCGCCGCGGTCTCGATGCTTCTTCCCATCACCTTCTACCTTCCGCCCGAAACCGGCGTGATCATGCTGGCGGGGGTCTACTACGGCGCCGAATACGGAGGCTCGACGGCGTCGATCCTGCTCAATCTCCCCGGCACGCCCTCCTCGGCTGTCACCGCGCTCGACGGTTACCCGATGGCGCAGAAGGGCAAGGCGGCCATCGCCCTGTTCACCACGACCATAGCCTCCTTCGTCGGTGGCACGATCGGCATCGTCGTTCTGATGTTCCTCGCGCCGCTTCTGGCGCAATGGGCGCTCTCCTTCGGTTCGCCCGACTACGTGTCGCTGATGCTGCTTGGACTTCTCGCGGCCGCGGCCACCAATCAGGGCGCCGCGATCAAGGGCGTGCTCATGGTCAGTCTCGGCGTCCTGCTGGGCTGCGTCGGAACGGACCTCGACACCGGCGACTATCGTTTCACGCTGAACTTCCTCGAGCTTGCCGACGGCATCAGCCTCGTCGCCATGGCGATGGGATTGTTCGGGCTATCCGAGGTGGTGCGGTCCATCGTCCAGCGACCCAAGACCGGAAGCGAACGGATCCGGCTGCGCGACATGATACCGCCGCGCGAGGAAGCCCGGCGGGCCGGCCTGCCGATCCTGCGCGGGGCCGGCATGGGCGTATCTCTCGGGCCCTTGCCCGGCACGGGGCCTACGCTTTCGGCCTTCCTCGCCTACGCGGTCGAGAAGAAGATTTCGCGAAAGCCGGAGAAGTTCGGGACCGGCACGATCGAGGGGATCGCCGCCCCGGAGGCGGCCAACAATGCCGCTGCGCAGACCGCCTTCATTCCGACGCTGACCCTGGGCATCCCGGGCAGCCCGACCATGGCACTGATCCTCGGTGCGTTGCTGATCCACGGCATCACGCCGGGACCCACGCTCATCAGCTACCAGCCTCAGGTCTTCTGGGGACTGGTGGCCAGTTTCTGGCTCGGCAACCTGTTCCTCCTGCTGCTGAACATCCCGCTTATCGGGATCTGGGTCCGGCTTCTGTCGGTTCCCTACAACCTCCTCTATCCCGTGATCCTCGGGCTGATCTGCGTCGGCGTCTACAGTGTCTCGAACAGCGCCTTCGACGTCGGTGTGACCGTGGCCTTCGGGATCTTCGGCTATCTCCTGCGCCTCGCCGGGTTCGAGCCGGCACCGCTGCTGATCGGGTTCGTCATCGGTCCGATGCTGGAGGAACACCTGCGGCGCGCGCTGTCGCTTTCCGGGGGCGACTGGAGCGTGTTCGTCACCGAACCGATCAGCGGATCTGTTCTGGCGATCACGGCGGTTCTGCTGCTGTTCTCGGGCTGGACGACGATCCGGAAGGCGCGCGGACGCAAGACGAATTCCGCGGGGAGCAGCGCGTGAGAACAGGTCGAAGGCGCGGGCAAGCGACGCGTTATAGGAGGTATAGGAACAAGTTTCTTGTGTATTTCCAAGTGCCTTGGACAATGAGACGGAACGGGAAACTGGCATCCTGATGCATTCACGGACGGGAGGGAACTGGATGGGATTCACGCAACGAGAGGCCGAGATCCGCGGAAACGCGATCCGCATCTTCGAGGCCGGCGACGGGGACCCGCTCGTCTATCTGCACGGCGCCTCCGGCGTGCCGCCATGGGGGCCTGCCTTCGAGAGGCTGGCGGCGGACTTCCGGATCATCCTTCCCGAGCACCCCGGTTTCGGAACCTCGCCCGCGCCGGGCTGGATGCGCACACCGGCCGACGTCGCGCTCCATACGCTCGACCTGCTCGACGAGATCGGACTCGAGAACGTCGCATTGGTCGGCCATTCCCTCGGCGGCTGGATCGCGGCCGAGATGACCTGCCGCACCACGGCGCGCATCGGCCGGCTTGCGGTGATCTCAGCGCCGGGCATCCGTATCAAGGGCACCCCGGTCGCGGACAACTTCATGTGGTCGCCGGAAGAGGCGGTTCGCAACGTCGTTCACGATCAGGCACTCGCCGATCAGATGCTGGCCCGCACGGTACCCGAGGAGGAGCAGGACCTGCGGCTCAACAATGCCTTCATGACGGCGCGACTGGGATGGGAGCCGCGCTGGTACAACCCTGCCCTCGAAAGATGGCTTCATCGCATCGACGTGCCCACGCTCGTGCTCTGGGGCGCCGAGGACCGTTTCATCCCGCCTGCCTACGCTCACCGCTGGGCCGAGCACATTCCCGATGCCCACGTCGAAATGATCGAGAACTGCGCGCATCTGCCGGCCATCGAAAAGCCGGCCGAGACCGCAGCCGCGCTGGGCAATTTCCTGAAGGGGGCCTGAGACATGGAATTCACCTGCTTCACGCTGATGCCGTACCGTCCGCTCGACATGGACGAGCGCAACAAGCACGTCTCCGCCTGGGTCAACCTTCCCAACGAACTCTACGACCCGGTGAAGGGCGCGGACGAGTACGAGAGCTACATAAGCCAGCTCGTTTATGCCGAGGAACTTGGCTTCGACAACATCGCGGTGAACGAACATCACCAGACGGCCTACGGCATCATGCCCGCGCCGAACCTGATCGCGAGCGCGCTCATCCAGCGCACCAGCCGCGCGCGCATCGCGATCCTCGGGCGCGCCCTGCCGCTGGTCAGCAACCCGCTGACGATCGCCGAGGAGTTCGCGATGCTCGATGCGCTGTCGCGGGGCCGTATCATCACCGGCTTCGTGCGCGGCATCGGCCTCGAATACCACGCCATGGGCCTGAACCCGTGCGATTCCCATGCCCGCTACCTCGAGGCGCACGACCTCATCACGCAGGCCTGGACCCGCCCGGGACCATTCATGTTCGAGGGCGAGCACTACAACTTCCGGTACGTGAACATCTGGCCACGGCCCTACCAGGATCCGCATCCGCCGATCTGGATTCCCTCGCAGGGTTCGTCCGAGACGATCGCCTGGGCGTCGGCGCCCGAACGCAAGTACCCGTTCATGGTGACGTTCTCCGCAACCGATCTCGTGATCCGCTATCTCAAGCTCTACCGCGAACGGGCGCGGGAATGGGGATACGAGGCGTCGGGCGACCAGCTGGGCTTCGCATCGCCGGTATACGTCGCCGAAACCGAGGAGCAGGCGATGGAAGAGGCGCGCGCCGGTGTCGAGTCGCTCTTCAACGACTTCCTCTACAACCCGTGGGAGCGCCTGCTTCCGCCCGGCTACATGTCGCTGGAATCGATGAAGCGAACCATGAAGATGCGAAAGGCGATCGGCAGCAAGCCGCGGGCGCATACCATGGAGTCGCTGGCCGGCAGCGGCACCGCCATCGTCGGCACGCCGCAGCAGGTCCGCGAGAAGATCGAGCGGATCCGCGACGAGACCGGCGCCAAGCAGATGATCGCCATGATGCAGTTCGGCGTGCTTCCCGATCACCTCGCGCGGCGGAACATGGAGCTGTTCGCCTCCGAAGTCATGCCTCACCTGCGCTGACCATGAACGATCCGGAAAACATCGAGGAAAGCGGGATCGCCGAGCTTTCCGACGGGACGCGACTTGCCTGGCAGCTTGTCGGCCCGGAAGACGGGATGGCCGTGGCGCTCGTCCATTCGCTGGCAATGGACGGGGCCTTTTGGGGCCACGTCAGGGCTTGCCTCGTCGCCGAAGGCTGCCGCGTGCTCACGTTCGACTGCCGCGGGCATGGCGCCTCGCGCGGGGCGCGGCCATTCGCGGTGGAACAGTTCGCCGACGATCTCGAGGCGCTGGCGCACGCGACGGGTCTCGGGCCGCATGCGGTGGCTGGCGCTTCCATGGGCGGTTGCGTGGCGCTGGCGCACGCGATCCGGCATCCCGGCTCGGTCCGGGCGCTGGGGCTGATCGACACGACGGCGTGGTACGGCGAGACCGCACCGGCCGACTGGGAGGGGCGGGCCCGGAAGGCGCTGGCCGACGGACTGGACGCGCTGATCGGCTTCCAGCAGGAGCGTTGGTTCTCCGACGCATTCCGGGAGAAGAACCCGGAGGTCGTTGAGGCGGCAGTGGCCACGTTCCGGGCCAACGATCCCGAAGACTATGCCGCTTCGTGCCGCATGCTCGGCAACTGCGACCTGCGCGGGGAATTGTCCGGCATACGCGTGCCGACCGCGATCGTCGTCGGCGAGGAGGACTACGCCACCCCGGTCGCCATGGCCGAGGCCCTGAACGAAGCCATCCCCGACGCCGTTTTGACCGTGCTGGAGGGCAAGCGACATCTCACGCCGCTCGAAGCGCCGAAGGCGGTGTCCGACGCGTTGCTTGCGGCATGGCGCCGGGAGAGCCCGTGATGGCCGATCTCGATCCAAGGGCGCTGCGAGACGCGTTCGGCCGCTACCTTACCGGCGTCACCGTGGTCACCACGACCGAGCCCGACGGCACCCCGCGAGGGTTCACGGCCAATTCCTTCACCTCGGTCTCTCTCGATCCTCCGCTCCTGCTCGTCTGCCTGGCCAACAATGCCGGCAGCTACGATGCCTTCGCCCGGACCGACCGCTTCGCCGTGAACATTCTCGGACAGCGGCAGCGCCCGCTCGCCATGGCCTTCGCCCGCAAGACAGCCGACAAGTTCGCGGATCTCGACTGGCAGCGGGGCCCGATGGATCTTCCGATCTTTCCAGAGGTGAATGCCTGGTTTGCATGTCGCGTCACACGGCGCATCCCCGCGGGCGACCACATGATCCTGATCGGCCAGGTCGAGGACTTCGCGACCGAGGATCAGGGACCGCTTGGATACCATGCCGGCAGTTTCGTCGAACTCGACGTGGCGCAGCGGGCGGTCGAGGCCGCGCGCCATGACGAGCTTCAGGTGGGCGCAATACTGGAGCGGGACGGCCGTATTCTCTTCGTCGAGGACGCGGCGGGCGCCCTGCGCCTGCCGTTCGGCCTTGGCTACGGTTTCGACGAGCCGCAGCCCGGCAGTCTCGCGGACGTCCTCGACGGGCTGGGCGTCTCCGCGCGGCTAGGCTTCGTCTATGCCGTTGCCGAGGAAGCGGGCGAACCCAGCCTGCTGCACGTCTATTACCGCGGCGAACTCGAACACGAGCCGACGGCAGACACGGCGCGGATGATCGCCTGCGAAGATGTTCCGTGGGACCGTGTCGCGACGGAACAGAACCGCTACCTGCTCCGCCGTTTCCTGCGCGAGCGATCCGAGTCCCGGTTCGGCCTTTACGTCGGCGACATGACGGGCGGCATCGTCCACCAGAACCGGAACGCATGAGAGGGAGGGTATTGGCATGGATGGTGCCGCGACAGCGAAGGAGACGGGGTTGATGGACGGGGTTCAGGCGGCGATCGAAGCCTTCCGCCGGGGCGAGACCGTGATCGTCACCGACGACGACGACCGCGAGAACGAAGGCGACCTCGTATGCGCCGGAACACTCTGCACGCCGGAGCAGATGGCGTTCATCATCCGCCATACCTGCGGAATCGTCTGTGCACCGGTCGCGCCCGAGATCGCGCACAGGTTGCGGCTGGACCCGATGACCGCGCGCAACGACGCGCCTCACGGGACGGCGTTCACCGTATCGGTCGATGCCGCCCACGGCACGACGACCGGGATATCGGCCGAAGAACGCTGCACGACCGTTCGCGCGCTCGCCAACGGGAATACCGGGCCGGACGACTTCGTGCGTCCGGGTCACGTGTTTCCGCTGGTCGCGCGGCAGGGAGGCGTTCTCATACGCTCAGGTCATACCGAGGCGGCCGTGGATCTCTGCGCGCTTGCCGAGTTGCCGAAGGTCGGCGTGATCTGCGAACTGGCGAACGAGGACGGCACCGTCATGAAGGGCGCCCAGATCGACGCGTTCGCGGACCGGCACGGGCTTGCCCGGATATCGGTATCCGACCTCATCGCCTACCGGCAGCGACAGGAGCGGCTTGTATCGCGCTGCGAGGAATTCCGTTGCGACAGCGTGATCGGCCCCCTTCGCGCCATCAGCTATTCCACGCCCTTCGACAGCCTCCGTCACTTCGCGTTCGTGCACGGCGACCCCGCGGCGACGGATGCGCCGCTGATCCGACTGCACCGCTCGGACATCATCGGCGACGTCGTGAACGGGGCGGAGGGGTTACGCAGTGCACTGGACGCCATTCGCGCGGCCGGCTGCGGTGTCCTGGTCTACCTGCGGGACGGGGCGGCAGGCGTGCCTGCCAAGCTGCCGGCCGGCGACGCGGGACGCGAAGGGGAACGGTCTCGCGAGTGGCGCGAGATCGGGGTGGGGGCGCAGATCCTTCTGGAACTGGGACTCCGGCGCATCCGGCTTCTTAGCAGCAGCGAACGGAGCTATGTCGGACTGAAGGGTTACGGACTCGAGATCGTGACGCAGGAAAGCCTGCCGGGACGAGAAGGCCGAAACCGCTAGCACGGCAAGGGTCCCGGGCGAAGATGGACCCCCTCGTCATACTGGCCGCCTTCTGCATCATGGCTACTGGCGCCACGATAAAGGGGCTTCTCGGCATCGGTCTTCCCATGGTCGCCATTCCGGGGCTCACGCTGCTCTACGGTCTGCCGCAGGCCCTCGCCACGATCGCCATACCGGTGGCGGCAGCCAACGCCTGGCAGGTCGTGCAGTTTCGCCGGGCCGAGCGCCCGGCGGGCGTTCTCCTGCCCTTCATGATCGCCGGCGGCGCGGGCACGGTCGTCGGCACGATGATCCTTGCCTCGGTCGCCGAGATCTGGCTGGAGACGACGCTCGCCTTCATGCTTCTCGGCTACGTGATCCTGCGACTGCGCCGGCCGAACCTCGTCATTCGCCCGGACCAGGCACGGCGAATGGCCATGCCCACCGGCCTTATCGCCGGCCTCGTGCAGGGGGCGACGGGCATCTCCGGGCCGATCGCGATAACATTCCTTCACGCGCAGAGATTGGCCCGCGAGAGCTTCATCCTGTCGACCGGCGCGGCCTTTCTCGCATTCATACTGTTCCAGATTCCCGTTCTCGGCATGACAGGAATCATGGGAACCAGCGCAGTGGCGACGGGCCTGCTCGGGCTTCCGGCCGTGGCCATTGGCCTGTGGTCGGGAAACCGCCTCGCGCGATACGTCGACGCGGTTCTGTTCGATCGCCTTCTCCTGACGGTTCTGGTCGGCACGTCGGCAGCGCTTTTCTGGCGGGCCTGGAGCGGCTGAGCAGCAGGTAAACCCTTCGCGTCTGCCCCCTTTTGCATGTGTGATGCCGGAACGGGTTCGGTAACATGCACGATCATGCACCGGGCCTTCGCGCGTCGGGCGACGGTATCCGATCCAGGTGCTGGGCGAATTCGCCTGGCCGTGGCCGTCCGTGAATCACTTCCGGTCGCCCCCGGGAGCGGTTGAACAGCTTGTTGAAGCGGCTGGCCGCCGGCCGGCCCGTGCGCCATGCAATCCCGGCGGTCGGCCGCGAGGACGGCCCGCCTGTCTTGATCGGAACCAGGCGCCCGGGTGGCCAGGAATGGAGCGGATGGCCGCCGCTGATGACCCCGAACAACGACGACGTCGTTCCGGACGCGCGGATACGGGCGCCCACGATCCCGCAGGTGACGGCGAAGGACAGGACGACGCAGGGGAAAAGGGCGAGGCTCGGGATCATTGCTGCCACCCTTTTTCGGGTCTCGCTATGCGACATTTGCCGCCGTCCCTCGCGGTCGCACATGTTTTCCGCCAACACCGGAGCGCGTGCTTGGCGATGCTCGATCCTCGCGTTCTGCCCAGACGCTGATCGCACGTGCATGAAATTTGCCCGTTCCGGCGAAGGGCGCAGCGTCCTGTCCTCCCGCCGTGCGAGATGCTCGTGGAGATCCGCGGTCTCCGATGTAGGCTCGCTTCCATGCCGTCTGGTCTTGTCAAACTGCTGCATCGTCCGAACCCGTCCACGGCCCGGCCTCAGGACCTCGGGGCGGGCGGCACCGGGCTGCCGGGTCCGCGGTGCAATCGGGGCGGCGCGCGCTCGTGATCCGCGTCGGCGTCATAGGCGCGGGCGCGATAGGCGCTTGGCACGCCCGGATCGTGGCCGAGGGCGGAGATGAGCTTGCTGCCGTGTGCGATACCGATCGCGCGCGCGCCGAAGCGGTTGCACGGGGCGTTGCGGTCCACGACGACCCTGATACCTTCTTCTCCTGCGGGCTTGACGCCGTCATCGTCGCCACCCCCGAGAGACTTCACGAGGAGCACGTGATCACCGCCGCGCGGGCCGGATGCGCCATCCTCGTCGAAAAGCCCGTCGCGCCCGACATGGCCGCGATGCGGCGCATGGCCGACGCCGTGGGCCAGGCCGGCGTGCTCGCCATGGCAGCCCATGTCGAGCGTTTCGAGGCGGGCTCGGCCGGGCTGCAGCAGGCGGTCTCGCAGGGGATCTGCGGGCAGGTCGCCGCGATCTTCGCGCGGCGGCAGTTCGGGCCCGCCGAGGTTGGCCGCTTCGCCGGGCAGTCGAGCACGCTCCGGGTACTCGGCATCCACGACTTCGACCTCGTCCGCTGGGTGCACCCGGGCGAGATCGTCTCGGTCCACGCCATGGCGGGGCGCGGGGCGATCCACGCGGCGCACGGGATGGACGACCACGTGGTGACCACGCTGACCTTCGCGGATGGCGCGATGGCCAGCGTCGAGAGCGGCTGGACCCTGCCACCCGCCTACCAGTCCTACCAGACGCCCGGAGGCTGGGGCGCGGCCGGGAACAACCGGCTCGAGGTGTTCGGCGAAGCGGGTTTCGTCTCGAATGACATGTCGCTCCGGGCGCAGCCGCTTGTCGCCTTCGATGCGGCCGAGGGCTTCCGGGCGGCGAACCTGCGGCACCAGTCCGTGGTCCATGGCCGCGTGCAGGGCGCGCTCCGGGCCGAGGTGGAACATTTCCTCGACTGCGTCCGGCACGGCACGCAACCGATCGTGGGGATCGACGACGCGCTGCGGGCGGTGGCGCTGCTCGAGGCGGCGGAGACCTCGCTCGCCACGGGCAGACCGGCCGTGCCGGAACTCTGAACATGCCGCTGCACGACGGGCCGGTCATCGACGCCCACCATCACCTCTGGACGACCCGCCCGGGCAGCCATCCGTGGCTCGAGGGACGTGCCTTCGGCCGCAGCCTCGGGGCCGAGGACTACGACCGCGTGTTCGCGGGACAGGAAATCGCGGCCACCGTCTGGATCGAGGCGCTGGCGACCGACCCGATGGCCGAACTGGCCGATGCCGAGGCCTTGCGACAGTCTACGAACGGGCGCATCGGCGCGGCCCTGGTCGCGCATGTGCCACTCGACGCGCCCGACGTGGGCGACAGGCTCGATGCCTGCGCTCGGATCAGCCCGGCCTTGCGGGGCGTGCGCGACATCCTCTCGCCGCACGTGGCCCGCGCGCCGGACCTGATCGCACGGCCCGGTTTCCTCGCGGGCCTGCGCGCACTGGAGGCGCGCGGCCTCGTCTTCGAGGCGATGCTCGCCCCGCCGCAGATGCGCCCCGCCGCCGAGCTTCTGGCAAAGGTCCCGGACCTTCCCGTGGCGCTCGAACACGTCGGCAGTCCCCACGACCGGAGCGACGAGGGGCTGGCGCTCTGGCGCGAGGGACTCGACGCCTTCGCCGCGCTGCCCCGGTCGATCGTCAAGCTGTCCGCGATGCAGTGCCTCGAGCCCGGCTGGACCGACGAGAGCCTCGGCGCCATCCTTGCGCCCGTCGCCGCGCGCTTCGGGCCGGGGCGGATGTGCGTCGGCACGGACTGGCCCGTCCACGACGAGACCTGCGCGGGGCCAGAGGCGCTCGACGCGTTGCGCCGGTTGACGACGGACTGGAGCGCCGAGGACCGGCGCGCGGTCTTCGAGACGACGGCACGGCGGTTCTACGGGATCGGGTGAGGGGCATGGCAGATCATCGCGGGGAACTGGCAGGCCGGACGGCGCTCGTGACCGGGGCGAACAGGGGCCTCGGGCTTCACTTCGCGCGGGTTCTGGCAGGCGCCGGGGCGCGGGTCGCAGCGGCGGCGCGGCAGGCAGACTGTCTTGCCCAGCACATGGCGGACTTCGGGTCGGACGCGGTGGCCGTGGAGATGGACGTGACGGAACCCGCGTCGGTCGAGAAGGCCCTTGACGCCGTGCTGGCCGCGACGGGGCGCATCGACATACTCGTGAACAACGCGGGCATCCTCGTGGCGCGGCCGCTTCTGGAACACGGCGACGACGACTGGGCGCGCGTGATCGATACCGACCTTACCGGCGCCTGGACCGTGGCCCAGCGCGTGGCGCGCGTCATGGCCGGACAGGGATCGGGATCGATCGTGAACGTGGCTTCCGTCAGCGGCATCCGGGGCGGGGACCGGGTGCCGGGCTACGTCGCGGCGAAGGCGGGGCTGATCCGGCTGACCGAGGTCATGGCGATGGAACTCGCGCCCCGCGGCGTGCGCGTCAACGCCCTCGCGCCGGGCTATGTGGCCACGGACATGTCGGCGGAATTCTTCGCCTCCGATCGCGGCCGCGACGCGCTCTTGCGAGTGCCCATGGGCAGGCCCGCAGTGCCGGAGGAACTGACGGGTCCGCTCCTGCTGCTCGCGGGCGATTCGGGCAGCTACATGACGGGCACGACGCTTGTCGTGGACGGCGGCGCGCTCGTCTCGAAGCTTTGAGCGGCAGGGGCGCCCAAAACTTGGGCTGACGCGCACGCGCGCCTTCCGGCAGACCGCTTCGATACACCTTTCCTTCGGCCGAAGGCAGCTGCAGCCGCATCCTGTCTGCATGGCAGTCCTGGAGGCACCCATACCCGATCTCGCCGAGGCACAGCCCGCCCGGCGCAAGCGCCGGACGGCGTGGCTCCTGCTGTCCCCGGCCCTCCTGTTCTTCGCCGTTCTCTTCATCTTTCCGATCTCGGTCATGCTGGTCTTCAGCGTGCTGACCGGCAATCCGTTCTGGCAGGACGACGTCACCTTCACGCTGCAGAACTACGCACGGATGGTCGAGGACAGCTACTACGCCGAGGCTCTGCTGAGCACGGTCCTGCTCGGCCTCTACGTGACCGGCGCGAGCGTGGTGATCGCCTACCCGCTGGCGCTACGCCTCGCCCGCGTGCAGAGCCCGGCCTGGCGCACCGCGCTCCTGATCGCGGTGCTCTCCCCGATGATGACGGGCATGGTCGTGCGCACCTTCGCCTGGATGACGCTCCTGGCCGACCAGGGGGTCATCAACACGGCGCTCATGGATGCGGGCCTGATCGCGGGGCCCATCCCGCTCATGTACAACACCTTCGGCATCGTCGTGGCGATGACGCACATCTTCGTGCCCTTCATGGTACTGACGCTCGTGGGCGTGCTCGGCCGCATCGACCTGCGGGTGGAGCAGGCGGCGCGCTCGCTTGGCGCCTCGCAATGGCGGACCTTCTGGGAGGTGACGCTGCCGCTCTCGGTGCCGGGCATCCTCGCCGGGTCGCTTCTCGTCTTCGCGCTGACGATCAGTTCCTACGTGGTGCCGACGCTGATGGGCGGGTTTTCCTTCATCGGGCTGCCGGTGCTGATCTACCAGCAGATTTCCTCGAGCTTCAATCCGGGCTTCGCGGCGGCGCTGGGCTTCGTGCTGCTCGCGATGTCGCTGGCGGTGATCGGCGCCTACTGGCGGGTCATCTCGCGCGTGGGGGCGAGCGCATGAGCGGCCCGTCGCTTTCCCGCAGGCTCGGGCGGCTCGCCTGGGACGGGGTGATCGGGCTGATCCTCGCGTTCCTCCTGCTGCCGCTCGCCTTCATCGTGCTCTTCGCCTTCAACGACGCGCCCTACATCCAGTTTCCGCCAAGCGGCTTCTCGCTCAGGTGGGTCGAGAACTTCCTGGCCTCGCCCGAGTTCATCGGCGCCTTCGGCTTCTCGCTGGGCCTCGCCGCCGTGTCGGTGCTGGGATCGACCGTGATCGGCACGATGGCGGCAATCGCACTCGTGCGGGGCGGCCTGCCCTTCTCGGGCGCCCTGTCGGCGCTGTTCCTCTCGCCGCTCATGGTGCCGTCGATCCTGGTCGGCCTCGCCATCTTCCAGATGTTCTACATCGCCGACCTCAGTCGCGGGTTCTGGGCGCTGTTGATCGCGCATGTCGCGATCACCATTCCCTACACGATCCGCACGGTGACGGCGGTGCTGACGAACTTCGACCGCTCGATCGAGGATGCCGCGGCTTCCCTCGGCGCTGCACCGAGACAGGTTTTCCGCGAGGTGACGCTGCCGCTGATCCGGCCCGGCATCATCGCGGGCGCGATTTTCGGTTTCATCGTGAGCTTCGACCAGTTCGAGGTGTCGCTGTTCCTCGTGGCGCCCGACAGCACGACGCTGCCGATCCACATGTTCAACTATCTCCGCTTCAACTTCGACCCGACCATCGCCGCGGCGTCGCTCGTGAACCTCGCGCTCGCGACAGCGGCGATCGTGGTGATGGAACGGCTGATGGGGCTGCAGTCCTACGTGCGGCTCTGACCAAAGGAAGACGACCTGCCAGCATGGAGCAACGATGATGACTCGAACGACACTGACCCGCCGCACCCTCCTTGCCGGAGGCGCCGCGCTTGCCGCCGGAACGCTCGCCGCACCTTCGGTCCTGCGCGCCCAGGCACCGGTCCTGAAGATCGCCGGATGGGGCGGCACCTGGGACGAGATCTTCAAGGCGCAGGTTGTGCCCGCCTTCGAGGCGGAGTTCTCCTGCACGGTCGAGATCGACACGGGCTGGCCATTCATGCCGAAGCTTCTGTCCTCCAGCCCAAACCGCCCGTTCTACGACGTTCTGCTCGCCAATCCGCACGACCACTGGAAGGCACTCGACGCGGGCCAGGTCGAGGACGGCTACTCCGAGACGGACGTGCCGAACATGGCCGACATCTATGGCTTCGCGAAGCGGGACGAACTGGTGGGCCTCACCTTCCTCAACTCCGCGGTGGGCATCGGCTACCGCTCGGACCTCGTCTCGGCGCCGCCCACCTCCTGGACCGACATGTTCGCCGAGGAATATGCCGGCCGCCGCGGCTCCTACGTGATGCAGAACACGCTCGGCGCGGGCTTCTTCCTGATGCTCGGCCAGATCTACGGCGATGGCTTCACCGACATGGACGCGATGTTCGAGGCGGTGGAGCGGCTGCGCCCCATGCGGCTTGCCGATTTCACCGGGGCGATGGAGCAGATGATGCTCTCGGGCGAGATCGCCATCGCCGTGATCGACGATGCGGGCATCCTGAAATACACCGGCGAGGAGACGCCGCTCGCCTTCACCTGGCCCCAGGAAGGGTCGGTCGCGCTGGAGCAGACCTACTCCGTCACGCGCGGCAGCCAGGTCAAGGAACTCGCCTACGCCTGGGTCAACCACGTCCTCTCGCCCGGAGTGCAGAAGGTCCTGACCGAGGAGATGTGGCTCGCTCCCGTCAACACGACGACGGAACTGGAACCCATCTACGCCGATACGCTCTACATCGGCGAGGAGAAGGTGGCGAACCTCGTGACGCCGGACTGGAACTGGTACAACCAGAACTTCGACCAGCTCAACAACCGTTACATGCGTGCCCTCGGCGGCTGAGTAATGACCGGCCGGGCGGGTGCCAACCGCCCCGCCGCATCGCGGGAGCGTCAGATGCGGGACACGATCCGGGCCGTAGCCGTGGCCCTCGCGGGGCTGCACAAGGTCTATCCCGGCGGCGCCGTGGCCGTGGAGGATGTCAGCCTCGAGATCCGGGAGGGGGAGTTCTTCTCGCTTCTGGGGCCGTCGGGCTGCGGCAAGACCACGACGTTGAGGATGATCGCGGGCTTCGAGGAGCCGACCTCGGGCAGCATCCGCCTGTCGGGCGAGGACGTGACGTGGCTGCCGCCGCACCGGCGGGAACTGGGCCTGGTCTTCCAGAACTACGCGCTGTTCCCGCACCGCACGGTTGCACAGAACATCGCCTTCGGCCTCCGGATGCGCCGTCTGCCGAAAGACGAGATCGATCGGCGGGTCGCCGCGGCACTTGCACAGGTGCAGCTCGAAGGATTGGGGGACCGCTACCCTTCGCAACTCTCGGGCGGCCAGCAGCAGCGCGTGGCGCTGGCGCGTGCCACCGTGATCCGGCCGCGCGTCCTTCTCTGCGACGAGCCCCTCGGCGCGCTCGACCGCAAGCTGCGCACCGCCATGCAGTTCGAGCTGAAGGAGTTGCAGCGCGCGCTCGGCGTGACGCTGATCTACGTCACCCACGACCAGGAGGAGGCGCTGACCATGTCCGACCGGATCGCGGTCATGAACCGCGGCCGGATCGAGCAGGTCGCCCCGCCCGCCGAAATCTACGACCGCCCCGCGACGAGTTTCGTCTCGGGCTTCATCGGCGAGGCGACGCTGTTCACTGGACAGGTGCGGCCACGCGAGGATGGCGGGCTCGACCTTCTGGGCGAGAAGAATCTCCGCCTGCGCCTGCCGCCCGGGATCCGCCGGGCGCAGGGCACGCCAATTACCGTCGCGATCCGGCCCGAGCGGCTGAGCTTCGCGGCAGAGGGGCTGCCGGGCACGGTGGCCGAGGCGAATTACCTCGGGACGGCGACCCTGTTCAAGGTGCGGCTGGAAGTCGGCGTGACGGCCCTCGTCCGCGTGCCATCCGGCGAGACTTCGTCGCGTCTGCCTCGGGCCGGTGAGCCCGTGCGGGTGTCCGTGCCCGAGACGGGCCTCGTCGCCGTGGCCCAAAGCTGAAACGTCAGCCGGGCCCGCCCTGCCCGGTCCCGAGCCGCCGCTCCAGCGCGGTCGCGAGCCCGAAGATCGCGAAGGCCGTCGCCATGCTGAGCGCCACCGCCGCGAACATGAGCGGCATGTCGCGGTAGGCGAGGGCATCGTAGATCAGCCGCCCGATCCCGGGCGCCCCGCTCAGCCATTCCGCCAGCATCGCCGACAGGAGCGCACTTGTCGTGGCGACCCGCAGCCCGGTGAAGAAGAACGGCATCGCGAAGGGAATGCGCGCCTTGAGCAGAAGCTGCACCCAGTTCGCGCCCGCGACGTGGAAGAGTTCTTGAACCGTCGGGCTGACGGATCGGAAACCGCGCATCGCGTTGACCATGATCGGGAAGAAGCCCACGATTACCACGGTCGCGATCGTCGTCCCCTGCCCGCGCCCGAAGATCATGATGAGAAGCGGCGCGACGGCGAGGACCGGCACCGTCCTGAGCCCGATCACGAGCGGCATCAGGGCGCGCGAGGCAGGCGGTGACAGCGTGAAGACGACGCCCAGCGTCAACGCGATGACGACGGCGAGCGACAGCCCGACGGCCACACCGGCAAGCGTGAAGCCGAGCGCGCCAAACAGGCGGTCACCATTCTCGACCAAGGACGCCCAGGTGTCCCACGGCCCCGGCGCGACGAAAACGGGGACGTCGAAGACCGCGATCGCCCCGCCCCAGAGCACGAGGAGGATGCCGACACCGACGGCCACGCGGAGCACGAAGGACCGCAGCGCTGCAAACTTCGCCTCGGCCCGCTGACCCCGCGTCGGCAAGGCGCGATAGTCCGGCGTGTCGACGGGCACGCTCATGCCGGCGCCTCCTCCATCCCGGCCCAGCGCAGGTAGACGCGCTCCACCGCGGCGAAGAAGCCGTAGCCGGCGATGGCCATGACGCAGACGGCGATGATCGTCATCCAGACCTGCGCCGCGTCGAAGGAGAACATGGCGTAGATCATCATGATGCCGACGCCCCGCTCTGCCCCCATCCACTCGGCGATCAGCGTGCCGAGCACCGCAAGCGGGGCGGCGATCTTGAAGCCCGAGAAGATGTAGGGCAACGCGCTGGGCAGGGCGAGCTTGCGCAGCCTGTCCCATCGCGAGGCGGCGAGGACGTGGAAGAGTTCGTCGGCGTTGCGCTCCACGGCACGGAAACCCCGGGCCATGCCCATCAGCAGCGGGAAGAAGCAGGCCGTCGCCGAGACGATGACGTGCAGCGTCATGCCCCCGCCCACGAACACGATCAGGATGGGCGCCAACGCGATAAGCGGTGTGCAGTCCACCAGCACGCCCAGCGTCATCACCGGGCCGCTTGCCCTGCCCCAAGACGCGCCGATGCCGGCCAGCAACGCGGCGAGCGTCGCCGAGATCGTCAGCCCCAGCACGGTCGCCAGGACCGAGGGCGCGATGTGGTAGAGGAGGTCCCCGCCGCTTTGCGTGAACTCCATCGCCACCGCGCTCGGCGCAGGGATCGTGATGGGCGTCAGGCCCGCCGCCACGGCGATCTCCAGAAGCAGGAGAAGCGCGATCAGCGTGAGCGCCGGCGGCCATATGGCGGCGAGGGTGGCGCGCGAGCGGTCAGCCATGGGCGCGCTCCCTCGGCGTCTCGGACTCGCCCGCTTCGTCGTCGAACAACACCTGCCGCACGGCGTTCTCCAGCGCGTTGAAGCGCGTGGTCTTCATCAGGTCGATGCCCCGAGGTCGCGGCAGGTCCACGTCGACCACGCCTGCCATCCTCCCCGGGTTGGCCGACAGGACGTGCACCCGGTCGGCCATGAACACGGCCTCCGAGATCGTGTGTGTCACGAGGATCGCGGTCGTCCCGCTCTCGCGCCATATCCGCAGAAGCTCCACGTTCATGCGCTGCCGCGTGATCTCGTCGAGCGCACCGAAGGGCTCGTCCATCAGGAGCACCTTGGGCTGCAGCACCAGCGCACGCGCGATGGCGACGCGTTGCTGCATTCCGCCGGAGAGTTGCGCGGGCTTTGCCTCCTCGAAGCCGGTCAGCCCAACGAGGTTGACAAGCGCCTGCGGGCTGCGCGCGGGCTCCACGCCCGCGATCTCCAGCGGCAGGCGGACGTTTTCCATCACCGTGCGCCACGGCAGCAGCGTCGCAGCCTGGAACACGAAGCCGATCTCGTGGTTCAGGCGCGCCTCGCGCGGCGGGCGGCCGCCCACTGCGATGGCGCCCTCGGACGGCGCGAAGACGTCCGCGACGAGCCGCAGGAGCGTGGACTTCCCGCAGCCCGACGGCCCGATCAGCGCAGCAAAGCTGCCTTCGGGCACCGACAGGTCGATGCCTTCGAGGGCAGTCAGGCTGCGGCCGTCGAGATCGAACCGCTTCGTCACCCCGCGGATGTCGATGCCTGTCATTTCGCGTGCTCCCTGTCTGGTGTCTGCGCGGGCGTGATCTGCCGGTGGCAGCCGCAGCGGTAGTAGTCGGCGAGCGCCGCCTGCAGGGCACGCAGATCGTCGTCTGGCGGCATCGCACCCGCGGCGCGCGCCTGCTCCTTCAGTTCCGCCTCGGCGGCGGGCCGGTCGATGCCGGTCGCGCGGCCGTCGCGCACGACCTCGCGGCCTGCGACGAGGAGGTTCCGGACGTCCTCGGCCCGGGCGCGTGCGATCACGAGATCGAGCGGATCGGCGCAACCGTCGAGCACGTCCCCCTCGATGCGCGCGGAATCCAGCACCAGCACGTCCGCGGGCGCGCCGGCCTCCAGCACCCCGCCGCGGTCGTCCGCCCCGAAGATCGCGCGCCGGCCATCGATCAGCGCAGCGTCGAGCAGCCGGTCGCGCGTCAGCACGTCCTCAGCGCCCCGGCCCCGCTGCAAGCGCCACGCGACGCGAAGCTCGCGCAGCGCGTCCTCGTCGTCGTCGAAGGCCATCCCGTCGAGCCCGAGACCGAAGCGCACGCCGTGGCGCAGGAACCGCTCCACCGGCGCGATGCCCGAACGCAGGCGCAGGTTGGAGGAAGCATTCCACGAGATGCGCACGCCCCGTTCGGCCAGAAGGGCACAGTCCTCCTCGTCGAGATGGACGCCATGGGCCACCGTCAGCCGCTCGGACAAAAGGCCCAGACGATCGAGGTGGCGCAGGTGTCCGCCCGGATAGGCCGCCTCGGCCCATTCCTTCTGGTAGCGCGTCTCGTAGAGATGCATGTGGATGCGCCGCCCGTCCTCGGCCGAGGCCTCGGCGATCCGTGCGAGGATCGCGTCGTCGACCCATTGCGGGCCGACGGGGCCATACTGCACCTCGAACAGTTCGTGTTCGAAGGCGGCCACCTCGGCGACCATGGCGAGCTGGGCTTCGGGCGTCGGGCCGCGCGGGGGCCGGTTCCGCAATGCGGTGACCCGGGCCGGCGGAAGCCGGTCGAGGAGCGGGCCTGGATCGCCGTAGACGAGCGGATTGCGCCCCGTCACCGGCACGGCGAAAGCGACGCGGAGACCCACGTCGCGGGCGGCGCGCGAAACGGCCTCCGCCTCTTCGACGAGACGATGCGGGTCGGCCGCGTTGTGGCAGTGGTTGAGCGCGGCGACGCCCGCCTCGGCCATCCGCGCGAAGGCCACGGCCGCGCGGAGCCAGGGATCGGTCGCGGGCTCCTGCCCGAGCGCGGCGATCCAGACCTCGAGCGCATCGTCGCCCGCACCGAAGGCCACCGTCCGCATCCCCCGTCCGTGGTCATGGGCGTTCGACAGGGCAGGCAGGACGAGCGCGCCCGTCACCTCGTCCGCAGCGTGCCTCGAAGCGATACGGTCTCCCGAAAGGGTCAGGCGGCATGGCACCGCCTGCCAGCGGCCCGCAGCATCGCGAACCGCGCAGCGTCCCGACAGCGCGGGCTGGCCCGTCTCCGTCAGGACGCCGATCATGGTCAGGCCGCGGTATGGGCAGCGGCGATCAGTTCCTGTGTCACCACGTCCTCGACGGTAACCGCGCCCTCCTCGACGCCGCCTGTAGCGACTTCGAACTCGATGCCCTGCCGGAATACCTCGGGCTCCACCCAAAGAAGCCCGTTCTCCGCCGCCGAGCCGATGGGCACGAAGTCCGCCATGAGCCTGCTCTCAGCCGTCTGCGCCTCGAGATCGAGGCCGCGCTGGCCGTAGGTGGAGACCATGAGTTCCGCCATCTCCTCGGGGTTCTCGAGGTGCCACTGCCAGCCGCGGATCTCGGCACGCAGCCATCGGGTCAGCACGTCGCCGCGTTCCTGGATCGTCTCGTCGGTCGCCGTGATGACGCCCGCGTAGCCCGGGATGCCGAGGTCGTTCATGTAGGCGATGTGGATGTCCACGCCGCGGGTCATCAGCATGACGCCCTGGTTCGTGGCCCAACCGTAGTATCCATCGACCTGTCCGGCCGCGAGCATGCCGGGGTCGGTGCCGACTGGCACGTAGGTGACGCTGTCGGGGTCGAGGCCCGCCGCCACCATCAGCGAGGCAATCTGCGGCTGCAGGCCCGTGGGCAGCGCGATGGTCTTGCCGGGAAAGTCCTCGACCGAGGTCAGCGGGGATTCCGCGAGGCTCATGATCGCGCCGGGCGCGCGCTGCATGATCGCGGCAAAGGCCTTGATCGGCATGTCGCCCGCGCGCGAGCGGATCGTGCCGGGCACGTCCGTGTCGGATGTGTCGGCCTGCCCCGTGGCGATGGCGACGTCGGTGCCGATGGCGTTGGGGCCGCCGGCCACGAACTCGGCCTCGATGCCCTCCTCCTCGAAGTATCCGTGGTGGATGGCGGCGAAATGCCCGCCGAACTGGATCGACTTGATCCAGCCGAGCTGGTGCACGACGCGGTCGAGTCCCTGCGCATGGGCCGCGCCGGTGCCAAGGGCCATGTAACCGAGGCCGAGCGCGCCGGCGCCCGCCATGAAGCCGCGGCGGTCGAGGTGGAGGGCGGGGGCCGAGGGCCGGTAGAGCTTGGACTTTGTCATGGGAGGTCCTTTCCAGGGCATCTGTGCACGGAGCGTAGAAGGATTTGAAAACGCTACCGGGGCGCGTCGCCCGTGAGTCAAGCGGCTGGCGCCCCCGCGGGATCGGTGCCGCAGCCATTGACGCAATTTTAAGCATCTTGCTGCTTGTGGCCGCATTTTTTGATTTTCCTGTATCGTAGAAAATTTTTATCATTGCGCGATGAAGGCGGGCTGGTAGACAGCGAACGGGGGCGCGCCCGGTCCCTGTTTCGCGGCCAGTTTCGGGGAGACCACATGGCGGCAACGAGAACCGTTCAGGCCAACGGCGTCGTCATGGAGTACGTCGAGGCGGGCCCTGCCGATGGCACGCCCGTCCTCCTCGTCCACGGGCTTGGTTGGGATGCCGGACGGCTCTGGCAGGGCGTGGCTCCCGCGCTGGGAGCGGCCGGTTTCCGCGCGCTTGCGCCGAACCTCAGGGGCGTCGGCGGAACCGAGGCCACGGACGCGCCCTACACGACCGATCTCTACGCGGCCGATCTCGCGGCCTTTCTCGCGGCACTCGGCGTCTCGCGGGCCACGGCGGTGGGTTTCTCCATGGGCGCCTCGATCGCCGCTGCGCTGGTGGCGCGGACGAACGGGATCGCGGCGCTTGTCATCGCCTGCGGCGCACTCCATTCCACCGAGGCGGGACGGCAAGACGTCGAGGCGATGCTGGCCCGTGCCGAAGCTCTTGGACCTGCCGCCTTCGCCGCGGAACAGGCAGAGGCGATCTTCCGGCCCGAATGGGCAGCCGCCCACCCGGACTCGGTCGCCGATTTCCGGGCATGGCGGGCCGAGATGAACCAGGATGCGCTGTTCCGCGCCTTCCGGTCGGGCTACGGCGCCGACTACCGGGAGGGTGTCCGCAAGGCCGGGCTGCCGGTGCAGGTGATCGCGGCGGACGAGGACGCCTTCTGCGGCCTCGCGGACATGCGGGCGCTTGCGGCCTCGATCCCGGGCGCGCGCCTCGACGTGATCGACGCCTGCGGCCACATGGCGACGATCGAGCGCCTGCCGGAGTTCAACGCGGCCCTGCTCGACTTCCTGCACTCCGTGCAGGCGGCGGCATGAGCGGGGCCGCGCCCGTCGGCCTCGTCACGGGGTCCGCCCCCTTCGCGGGCCTCCCGGACAGCCCGGCGGCGAACCTCTTGCGGCGCGTCGACGGAGCGGAGTTCCACGGCGTCAAGGTCCGGACGGAGGAACTGCCCGTTTCCCGCGCGCGGCAGCCGGGGATCATCGAGGAACTCGTGAGCCGGCATCGCCCGGTCTTCTACGTGTCGCTCGGCCTCGCGCTCGGGGCGCCGGTGCTGCGCTTCGAGACGACGGCGATCAACCGGGTCGATTTCGGTGTTGCCGACAACGAGGGCGCGCGTCCCATGGGCGGCGGCCCGATCGACCCGGACGGCCCGCCCGCACGCTTCGCGACATGGGATGCAGGCGCGCTTGCCCGGCATCTGCTCGACCACGACCTGCCGGCGGTGGTGTCGCATCATGCCGGCACGCACCTGTGCAACCTCGTGCTCTACTGCGCCCTCGGCGCGATGGAGCGGGCCGGAGTGACGGGTCCGGCCGGCTTCTTCCACCTCCCGCACACGCCGGAACAGGTGGCGCGGTTCCTGCGCGAATCGCCGGACGAAGGCGATCTCGCGCCGCTTACTCCGCGGAGTCTCCCCAGCATGGCCTTCGATCTGCAGGAGAAAGCGCTGCGCCTGACGCTGGCCGCGCTCAGCGAAGGAACAGCCGCAAGAGAGGTTCTGTGAACGAGCGCGCCTGCACCGCCTCGATGCGCGCGTCCCGTGCTGCCCGCGTCCGGCATCCGAGGCGCCTGTAATGGCCGTGGGCATTTCTCCTGCCAAGCGCGGCATTGCGCGGCGGGTGCGGGTTCATCGCGAAGGACCTCGGGGCCGAGACACCCTATCCTCGAAGGGAACGTGCCGATGCGAATGAACAACCCGTCCGAAACCCGCGACGCGTATCTTGACCTCGAACTGGCGCAGGCCGCGGCAGTCTTCGTGCGCGACGTGATCGCCATGCCGGAGGGCGCCGAGGTCCTGATCACCACCGACAGCCGCACCGATCTGCGCGTCTCCCGCGCGATCGCGCGCGCGATCGCGGCGGCGGGCGGCGTTCCCATGCAACTCCACTATCCCTCCCCCGGCGCCTCATACGGCGCGTCGCCCGCAACCGTCGGCGCCGCAGCGGCAGCCTGTGACATCTGGGTGGCCTGTTCGTGGAACGAACTGATCTATTCCGACGCGTGGTCGACGGCGATGGCGGCCGGCACGCTCTACGTCTCCTACGGCGGACTGGACTGCGACGGCTTCGTGCGTTGCGTGGGCCGCGTGGACGCTCCGAAGCTCGAGGCGATGGGACTGCGTGTCATGGATATCCTTCGGGACGCCGAAATCCACGTCACCTCCGCGGCAGGCACCGATATCCGCTTCCATAACCGTGGCGGCGAGATGGGCAAGTTCCGTATGGTGGCGACGCCCGAGCGCACGCCCATCATGCTCGCGGGCCAGGTGACTTGGGAACCGAACGAACAGTCGATGGAGGGCGTCCTCGTCGCAGACGGCATACTCTCGCCGCCGGAGGAGGTCGGGCTCATCCTAGATCACGTGCGTTTCGAGGTAATCGGTGGCCGCATCGGCGCGATCGGGGGCGGGCGCGAGGCCACGCTCCTGACCCGGTGGCTGGAGGCGAAGGCCGACCCGAGGCTCAGGCGGATCGCCCATGCCTCGCTCGGTTTCAACCCTGGAATCCCCGTGCCGACGGGCCGCATACTCGAGGACGAGCGCGCCTTCGGCGACATCGATTTCGGCTGGGGGGCATGGGTCGACAGGCCGGCGGCGGGCCATTTCGACTTCACCTGCCGGCAGGTCGACATGAGCGCCGACGGCGCACCCATCCTGCGCGCGGGCCGCTTCGTCGAGCCGACGCTCGCCGCGTTCTGCCGGGATATGGGCGTGCCCGGTCATTGAGCCCTCAGAACGTCATCTGCTCCCTGTAGAAGTCGTCCATATAGCGGCCGAAATGGATCGGCCCGGTGATCGGATCGCTCCCGGGCTCGATCAGCGCGGGGATGGGCGCGATGATCGCGTCGTAATCGGCATTGGCGAAGTGCGGCAGCGACATGCGGTCCTTGGCCTTCCGGTTCACCACGCGGTGGAGGTTCGACACGTAGCGGCCATTGGTCCAGTTCATCATCACATCGCCGATGTTGACCACGAAGGTTCCCTCGATCGGCGTCGCCTGCACCCAGCCCTTCTCGCGGTGCTTGACCTCGAGGCCGCCCACCTGGTCCTGCATGAGGATCGTGAAGGCGCCGGTGTCGGAATGCTCGCCCGCCCCGATCTTGAGATCCTTGGGATCGGCACTGGGCGGAGCAGGATAGTAGAGCAGGCTCTGCTGGATGAGCGGGCGCTTGTAGTAAGGCTCGAAGAAGTCCTCGGGCAGGTCGAGACCGATCGCGAACATCTGCCGGATGTGGACGGACAGCTCCAGCATCGCGTCCTGGTAGGCCGTCACCACCTCGCGGAAGCCCGGGAGGTGGTCGGGCCAGCGGTTGGGGTGGTGCATGGGCTTGCCGCGCAGGACGTCCGGGTCGTCGGCAGGCAGTTCCAGCATCGTGCGGAAGGTGCCCATGCCGCCCGACTTCGTCGGCACGTAGCCCCGGAACCATTCGGGCGTCGCCAGCGTGCGGCGGCGGTCCTCCTCGGACTGTGCGAAGAAGCGCCCGGTCTGGGCGAAGGTGTCGTCCACGAGAGACTGGCTCAGCCCGTGGCCCGCCATGTAGAAGAAGCCCACCGTGCTGCAGGCCTCGGCCACCTCGTCCGGCTCGCAGGAATGCGGTGCCAGCAGCGCCGG
>CAZUVG010000002.1:1674-31021 GCA_964623765.1 uncultured Roseicyclus sp. | reverse complement strand
CGCGAACGGCCCGGCGCGGGACCATTTCCTGACCTTCGCGGGCATCGAATCCTTCGAACTCGAGGCGAGCCGCGACGTTCTCGTGGATCGCGCCGCGGACGGGGACGTGTCGGAATGGCGGCTGACCTGGGACGCGTCCGACGTGCAGTTCGCCCGCTACGCGAGCGGAGACGCCGCGTCCGCGACGTCCGCCGACGCCCCGGCCCGGCCGACGTCGATCACGGTCTCGGGGCTCGAAGGCTTCAAGGGCGAGGGCGCCGTTCACCTGAACCTGAGCGCTGCCGCCCGCACGGCCGGAGACATCGGCGCCGACATCAACGCGGGCGCCGGCAACATCCTGCTCTACGACGCCGGCGACACGGCGCGGCAGGCCGCTCGGCACGCCGTCGATATCGAGGGCGTGACCCAGTTCACCGGCACCGCAGGGCAGGACCGCGGGCGGCTCGCGCCCGGCGTGGACATGAACCTCGGCGGTGGCGCCGACGTGGTGGTCGGCAGCGACGACCTGCTGCAATGGACGGTGACCGCCCGCAGCGATGCAGGCAATCCGGAGGCGACGCTGGGCGTCTCCTATTTCGAACTCGACGAGACGGTTGCGAACGCCGGCGACTGGAACGCGATCGGTAGCCCGTCGCAGGTCTGGGGCGCCGACGAGATCCAGGGCGGCGACGCGCGCGACCGGCTGATCCTCGACTACGGCGCGCGGGTCGACGTGGCGTTCAGCGACGACGCCGACGAGCCCGGTCTCACCATAACCGACGCGACCGCCGGCGCGGCGCTCATGGCCCGCGGGATCGAGGATCTCGACGCGCGCGGGGCCGGAGAGAACACGCTCGACTACCGGGCGTGGACGAACGGCGTCTCGGTGGACCTGAACCTTGGCACCGCGTCCGGCCTGGAGAGCGTCGCGGGCTTCCGCGGAGTCCTGGCGGGAGAGGCCGACGACGAGGTGATCGCGGCGGCGGACACGACGCTCGTCGACACGGGCGGCGGCGACGACACGATCACCGTCACCCGGTTCCTGTCGGAGGCGACCATCCGGGCCGGCGCGGGCAACGACCTTCTGCTGGGCGATGCCGACGCGCGGTCGGACGTGTACGAGGATTCCACCCCGTACACGGATGCAGATGCCGTGCCGGAGGATCTCGACCCGGAGACGCCGGGGCTGCAGACGACCGATCCGCTCGGCACGCATTTCCGCATCACCGCGCTTGGCTCCGGTGGCGCGGAGGGGCGGACGACGACGGTCTGGCAGGCGGACGGAATTGCGCAGGGTGCCTTCGCGACCTTTACCGGCGTGGAGCGGATCGAGGGGCAGGGCGGCGGCAGCGATCCCGACGCCATCGTGCTGGACCTCGGGGCGGGCGAGACGGCCACCTGGAACGTGACGGACATCTTCACAGGCGCGATCGCGGCGAACGCGGCAACGCTCGACTACGCGGGGGTGGGCATCGGGCGGAACGTCTCCACCGGCGACCTGACGCTGGCCTACAGCGGCGGGGGCCACGCCGAATACGCGGGCGACGTGATCGTGGACCTGCCGAACGGGCTGGCCGCGGGCTTCGTGAGCTTCACGGGGGACGTGACGCGCCTGACAGGCACTTCGAAGAACGATGCGCTGACCGGAGGTGCGGCGACGACCCTGATCGAGGGTCTCGCCGGCGACGACCTCCTGACGGCGGTGGCGCTCGCCGGCGTCACCGTGGCAGGCGGCGCGGGCTCGGACACGCTCGGCTACATCTCGGCGGCGGGCTCGGTCGTGCTGACCGACAGCACCATCGTGCAGGATGGCACCGAGACGCTGACGCATACCGGCATGACGGGGGCGGTCATCCTCGCCGCCGACGGAACGGCGCCGGTCACCATCGACGCCTCCGCCTTCAGCAGCGGGGGGGTGAGCCTGCAGGGCGCGGGCGGTGACGACACCCTCATCGGAACGGATGGCGCGGACGTCTTCTTCGCCTCGGGCGGGTCGGACTCGATCGACACCAACGGAGGCAATGACATCTACGTGGCGCGCGGCGAGTTCTCGCTGCCGACGCAGGCCGAGATCGACGCGCAAGGACTGGCGCCGAACCTGCCCATCGCCCGCGGCGTCGCGGGCGACTGGACCGTGACAGCGGACGGGGGCTTGGCGACCGTGTCCAAGGATGCCGGGAGCGACACCGTCACCGGCGGCCTGGTCGAGATCCGGCTGTTCGGGGACGACGGGGCCAATCGCTTCGACGCGTCGGGCTCGGCGGTGAACGTGGTGCTGGTCGGCGGCGGCGGGGACGACGTGCTCATCGGCGGCACCGGCGACGACACGCTGACCGGCGGCGACGGGTCGGACAGCTTCACCGGCGGCACCGGCGCGGACGTGGTGTTGGAGCGTGGCGCGCGTGCCTACGACGTGACGGCCGGCGGGCTTCTCCACGACGCGCCCGGTGACGAGGCCTACGTGCTCGATGTTGCGCTGCCGGAATCGACCGCCGCCGACGACCGCTTCCGCCTGGCCGTCACCCGGCCCGACGGGATCGAACTGACGACAGCGCCGCTCGCCTTCGACGCCACCGACAGCGCGATCGAGGCCGCCGTGCGCGCCCTGCGCCTCGTCGATCCGCTGGCGCTGCAGATCGAGGTCGGGCGCGACGGCGGCACGGGGCACGTCACGTCCGTCCGGCTGTCCTTCGTCGACGCCTTCGGTGGCCGCGACCTGAACCTCGCCCTCGACGCCACCGGCGAGCATACGCCCGCCTCGGGCACCGCCACGGCCTTCGTTCAGGCGGCGTCGGCCACGGGCGGCACCCGCGGTCTCGCGCGCGAGGCACTGGTGGAGATCGAGGCGCTTGACCTTTCGTTCCAGTCAGACCTGCCCGGCTGGGCCGACGTTAGCGGCTTCGCAGGCGAGGTCATGATCACCGGCTCGCAGCTTGCCGACGTGGTCACGCTCGGGGCGGGCCACGAGGCCTCGCTCGGCGACGGTGACGACTTCGTCACCGTCACCGCCCTCGCTTCGGCGGGTCTCGGGCGGTCGGTCGAGGGCGGGGCGGGCTTCGACCGGCTGACGATCGAGGGTTTGTCGCAGGTCGATCTGTCCGACGCCGAGGTGAGGTCCGGTACGGACGCGCTGGCGCATTCCGCCTTCGAGGATTTCGTCATCATCGGCACGTCGGGCGACGACACGCTCGATGCAAGCGGACTCGCCGGCGCGGCGCTGAGGCCCGAGACGCGGATCGTCGATCTGAACGGCGGCTTCGGCCTGCCGATCCGCAGCGATGGCAACGAGGTCATCCGCGTCGACGACGGCTCGGGCACGTTAGAGACCTTCGACACCGGCGTGAGGCTGCCCGACCTGAAGGTCATCCACCCCGACGACAGCGTGGCCCACGTCGACTTCACCGGCGAGGCCGAGACGATGGCCGACATCATCGCCGCCTTCGACGCGGTGCCGGACCTTGGCGCCGAGATACTTGGCGGCGCGCTGGTGATCACTTCCGATCGCTCCGGCGCCGGAACGCTCCGCTTCGAGGGGGTGGAGGTCAACACCTCCGGGCAGGACGGCGCGGAGGGCGTGGCAAACGACCTCTGGGTGGATGACTCGATGCTGCGCGCGCTGGGTCTCGCCGACGCCGTGACGAACGGCAACGAGGTGACGGCGACGCTCGGCGGCGGCGCGCGGGTCATGATCGACGGGGCGGAAGGCGACGACACCCTCACCGGCTCGGCGGGCGACGACCTCATCATCGCGGGCACCGGGACGGACCTGATCGACGGTGGCGGGGGGCGCGATCACCTCATCGCCGCGCGCACCGGCCTTGGCGGGGGTCTCACGCTTTCGACGACGGGCGGGACGCATGAACTGGCCGGGCCGGACGGGTTCGAGGCTGCCTCCGTCGAGGTGGTCGAGATCCGCGGCACCTCGGACGGCCAGGTCATGGATGCCTCGGCCTTCGAGGGCGACCTGATCTACCGCTCGGGCGGCGGCGCGGATACGGTCGAGAAGGGCTCAGGAACCGATACCGTCGTCATCGAGGGTGCAGGCACGCTTGGGGAGGGCGGCTTCTCGATCGTTTCGGCCGAAGATGCGGACGCCGCGTCGAACGCGGACGACGTCGTGCGGATCGACGCTTCGGGCAGCCTCGATCCATCGCTCCTCGGGATAATCAGCTACACCGCCAACGGCAGCGCAGCCGCAGCGAACCTCGTGCTCGGCGCGTCACTGGTGCAGGCAGAACGATTGCAGGTCACGCGCACCGACGACAGCGGCACGCGGATCGTCGAGATCGACCAGACGATCGACTCGGATTCGCTCGCCGGCTTCGGCCACGTCCAGATCGAGGGCGCGGAGATCCGCGTCGCGGCCGATATCCTCCAGACGGGCGGCACGCCTGCGGACAACCGCCTGATCTTCCACACGCTGAACTTCACGCAGGAGGTGGGGACCACGATCCGTTCTACCGGCGACGTCCTGTTCGTCGCGCGGAAGGAGGACCGGCGCTGGACATCGGGCTTCTACCAGATTCAGTCGACCGACATCGTCCACACCTTCGGCGCCCCCGGCGCGGGCACGGGCGATTCCGTGGTCGAAGGGCGCAGCATCCGCATCGACCTGCGCGCGGGCAAGTTGCCGGACGAGGAGGTGTCGAGCGGCGATCCCAAGGGCACACAGAACTTCGGCCAGCTCGTGCAGGAGGGTGTCGTGGACGCCGTCACCACCACGCTGCCCGACGTGCTGGAGAAACTGTCGCTCGTCTCCGCGAACGCACGGCTCGTCTCCGACATCACGCTGCACGCGACCGAGAACCATGTCTTCCGCACCACCGGAACGGGCGACGACGGCGATCTCGTCATCCGCGCGGTGACCGAGGGCCTCAGCAAGGCCAAGCCAATCGGCATCCTCGCGGGCCTCGCCTTCGGCCTCGTGCAGGTGGACCACGACATCCAGATCCGTTCGGAACTCGACGTGTCCGGAGACATGGACCTGCGCTCGGTCGTGGACGTCAGCAGCACGGTCGAGGGCGACAGCGGCGATGGTATCGCGGGCTTCGGCGTCGGCGTCGCGGTCAGCATCAGCATCATCGAGAACGAGGTGCTGTTGGACGCGCGCACGGGCAGCACCGTGGACGGCTCGCTCAGGATCGCGGCGAACACGATCGAGCGGATGAGCACCTCGGCCAAGGCCCAGAGCGGCAAGGACGGCAAGGTCGCCGTCGCCATCGCCGTCGAGGTGGGCAGCAACCTGACGACCGCGCGCCTCTCCTCGCCCGACCTGACCGTGGGCGGCGACGTCACCGTCGAGGCGGAGAGCTACAAGGGCGAGGTCAGCAAGTATTTCGCGACGCTCGTGCCGACCGCGACCCCATCGGGCATGAGCGTGATGGCCGCCACGGGCACAATCGGTGGCGGCAACATCGTCGAGGATTTCGTCGGCGGCCTGATCCCCACGGGTGCCGTTACCGGCATCGCCAAGAGCGCGGTCGCGAGCAAGGTCGCGAATGCCGAAAGCGGATTTGGCAAGTGGCTGAAGGACAAGCTCGCGGACGATCCCGCGACCCAGCCCACGGTGCAGATCGCCGGCGCCATCGGCATCCTCGTGGACATCGACACGACCAAGGCCATTCTTGGCTACGCCGACGGCACGGTCAGTTCCATCGTCGCCGGCGGCGAGGTCACCGTGGATGCCCGCGGCCGGGTGAAGCCGAAGATGGCGGCGGTCGCCTTCTCGTCGAACGAGGGCTCGGCCGCCGGGCTCGCGAAGGGCAGCGGCGCGCTCGCGCTCAACGTGGGCGTCTTCAAGATCAGCGCGGAGGCTGCGGTCGAGGCCAACACGGCGATTGCGGCGCGGGACGCGGTTACCGTCCGCTCCGAGGCGAAGAACAGGATCGATCCGCTCGGCCTCTGGGGCGCCAACATCATCGCGCCGCTGATCGAGGCGGGCAAGGCGCCCGATCACAAGGTGTCGGACGGGACCGTCGATCTCGAAGAGGGCGACGTCGTCGAGGATTCCGAGGGCAAGCGGTGGAAGTCCGTCTCGACGCGGAACAACGTGGACCTCGGCAGCGAGAACTTCGAGGACATCGCCTTCTGGGACGAGGTTGCGATCGGCAGCCTCCTGCTCGATACGGTCACCAAGGCGGGCGAATACGCCAACGACAACTTCGGCCTCGTCGGCAATCTCTTCGGGCTCTGGGCGCAGTCCTTCGCCCGCGGCGAGAAGGCGGGCGTGGCTCTGTCGGGCCACGTGATGGACCTCGACTACGATGCCAAGAGCCGCGTGGGCGACGGCGCGTCGATCATCGTCAGCGACGACGGCACCGACACGGGCGCACGCACGGCCGCTCACAAGGTGAGCGTGACCTCGGCCGCGCGGACCGACACGATCACCGGCGCGGGCAACATCGCGCCCTTCGGACCCAAGCTCGGAAAGCCCGAGGATCCGACGACGGACAAGGGCCTGAAGACCTCGCTCAAGTCCTTCTACGTGAACTTCAAGGACGGCGTGAAGAAGTCGAAGCCGGTGCAGAACCTCGGATCGGGCGAGACGGAGCTAGCCGTGGGCGCCTCGGTCACCACCATGATCGAGGAGACGCGCGGCATCGTCGAGATCGGCGACGTGACCGTCTACGCCAACGATCTGGAGCTCAAGGGCGACACCGGCCATTTCGGCGTCTCGCTCTCGGCTGCAGGCGGCAAGGGCGGGAAGCTGTCGCTCAACGGCGCCTGGACGCACACGACGGTGGATACCGAGGCGCGGGTCGGCATCGATTCCGGGTCGCGGATGGACCTCTCGGGTTTCGTCGACGTGGACGCCGCCGAGACCGTCACGCTGGTGAAGTTCTCGGGCGCGCTGTCGGTGTCGAACTCGGGCGGCGTGGGCCTGTCCGGCGTGACGCTCCTGTCCGACCGAACGGCCATCGCCGAGGTGACGGGCGACGGCGGCGGGCATATCCGGGCCGCGGGCGATGTGGATTTCGACGCCTCGTCGTCGGGCGTCATCGTCTCGGGCGCCATCGCGGCGTCCAAGGTCGCGCCTGCGCCTCCGGCCTCGCAGGCCGCGAGCGCCGCGCCCACGACCACGACCGAGACCGCCGCGCAGGACAGCGGCGGGACCTCCCAGATCCCCGACGGTGCGAGCAAGAGCGCGACGAAGTCGCAGGCCGGCTTCGCCGTCTCGGGCTCGGCCGTGGGCTTCGAGGAGGACGTGACGATCCGCGCCAGCATCGACGGGCTGGCGGAACTGACGGGCGCGCAGATCGGTGTCAGCGCACTGGACGCGACGACGAAGGTCTCGGTCGCGGGTTCCGGCGCGGTCTCGACCTCCACCCAGACCTCGGTGGGCGTCGCGGGCGCCTTCGTCGTCGTGGACAGCCAGAAGGACATCGACGCGCGCATTCGCGGCGCGAGCGGCGGCATGACGCTGTCGGGCGACGCGCTGGAGGTGACGGCGCGCGACAACTCGGGCTTCTTCAGCTTCGCCGCCGGGCTCGCCGTTGCCAAGGGCTCCAAGGGTGTGGGCGTCGCGGGGTCGGTGATCGTGGTGGTGAACCGGACCGAGGTCGATGCGGACCTTTCCGGTGCCGGGTCGGGCGGGCTCCTGACGCTGACGGGGCTCGACACGGTCACCGTCGAGGCGCGCAACGACGCGGACTTCCTTCAGATCGGTGGCGCGGCGGCCTTCGGCTCCACTGTGGGCGTGGGTGTCGCGGCGGTCGTTGCGGTCACGGAGTCGCTCGTGGGCGCGACGATGGATTTCGTCTCGGCCGAGGGTGCGAGCGCGCTGGAGGGGCTGGATGTAAAGGCTCTGAATGCCACGCGGACCGACAGCGTCGTCTTCGGCGCGGCCGTCGCCGCGGGCAAGAAGGCCGCGGGCGCGGGCGTGGGCATGGTGTCGATCAACGTCCACAAGGCGTCGACGACCGTCGACATGATCGGCACGAAGGCGCAGGTCGCGGGCGGCAATGGTATCGTGCTGGAAGCCGCGAATACGGGCTACGTCGGCGCGGGTGCGGGCGGCCTCGCCCTGTCCTCGGGCGCGGCGGCGGTGGGCGTGGCCGTCGCTGTCAACATCGTGGACGAGGCGACGGACGACGGTGGCGCCACCCGCGGCACCGAGGTCGACATCGGCGCGGGCAGCATCCTGCGCGCGGACGGCTTGCCGCTGACGATCGACGCGCTCAACGACATGACGCTCGTCGCCGTGGCCATCGGCGCGGCCGCGGCAAAGAAGGTTGCGATCGCCGGTAGCGCGGCGGTCAACCGCTCCGATCTCGGGGCGCGCGTCTCCGTCCTGCCGGGGGCGCGGCTGCAGGGCACGGGCGCGGGCAGCCGTGTCGACGTCGAGGCAGCGGACACCACGAACATGACCGCGCTCGGCGGCGGCTTCGCGCTCAACCCTTCGACCTCCGGCGGCTCGGGCGGGGCGGGCGTCGCGATCAACATCGCCGACACGCCGGTCGCCATCGAGCTTGACGGGGACCTCGACGCTGCGGGCGCGGCGCAGGTCACGGCGCGGGCCGAGCAGGGCTTCGTCACCGTGGCAGCCGGCGGCGCGGGCTCGGGCGGCTTTGCGCTCGGCGGGTCCGTGGCGCTGACGACCGTCCGCGGCGACGTGAGCGTGGACGTGCGCGCAAACGGAGAGACATGGCAGGTCGGCGACCTCGGGCTCACCGCCGTCGAGGCCTCGCACATCGTGAACATCGCGGGCGCGGTGGGGATCGGGCTGAAGTTCGGCGGCGTGGGCGTCGCGGTCGGAGTCGTCACCAACGAACGCTCCGTCTCCTCCATCGTGGACGGCACGGTGGCGATCGAGGCCTCGGGCGCCGTCGCGGTCTCGGCAGGCGCGCGGGCACCGGCGCTGGCGACGGATGACTATCTCGACGACGCGGTAGCGGGCCTGCCGTCGGATGCCTTCGACCAGAATCCGGACACCGGGTCGGGCGGGACCTTCGACCTCGACCGCGACGACCTGAAGTCGCAGTCGGTCAACATTGCCGTCGCGGTTGGCGGCTCGAAGATGGTGGGCGTCGGCATCAACGTCGCCATCACGGACATCGACCGGGACATCAAGGCCGAGATCCGGGGTGGGGCGACGGTGACGCTGACCTCCGCCGACACGACGGCCGATCCGGCGACGGGCCTAACTCCCGGCCTATCCGTAACGGCCGACGATGCTTCGGGCATCGTCAGCGTCTCGGTCGGCGCGGCTGCGGCCGTGGGCATCGGCTCTGCCGTGGCGATCGCGGTGGCGGGCAGCGTCGCGGTCAACGACATCGACAGCGCGGTGACGGCGAAGATCGCCCCGGGGGTCACCGTGAACCTGCGCAACGAGGCCGACCTCGGAGTGATCGCGCGCAACGACGCGTCGATAGTGTCCGTCGGCCTCGGCGCGGCGGCGGCCGTGGGCGGCAGCGCAGGCGCAGGCGCGGTGGGGTTCTCGGCGGGCGTCAACAAGGTCTCGAGCGAGACGGCCGCGATCCTTTCAGGCACGGTCGACGCCTTGGGCGGCGAGAACGATGTCGCCATCCTCGCCGCGAACGATGCAGGGATAACCGGCGTCTCCATCGCGGCGGCGGTGGCGGCGACGAACGGGTTCCTCGGCTTCGCCGGCGGTGGCGCGGGGTCGGGCAACACGATCCTCGGCGCGACCCTGGCCGTCGCCGACGAGGTCACGGTAACGGGTGTGGACGACATGTCCGTCACCGCCACGAGCGACGCGGACATCCTGTCGGTCGTCCTCGGCCTTGCCGTCGCGGTGGCTGCGGGATCCGGCTTCGGAGCGGGTGTGGCGCTGGGCGTGGCGGTGTCCGAGAACACGACGGCAGGCGTCGACTTCGACGCCTCGACCAACGTGCGCGGAATCTTCGACAGCGATCCGGGCTTCGTCACCGCGGCGCTGGTGCACGACAGCACCGTGACGCTGGGTGGCGCACTCGACGTCCACGCGACCTCGACGCAGTCGATCAAGGCGGTGGTCGTCGCGGCCTCGGTCGCGGTGGCGGCGACGGGCGGCTTCGGCCTGTCTGTCGCGGGGGCGGGGGCCGCGGCGGTCAACTCGGGCCAGTCGCGGGTGCTGGCCGAGGTGCGCGGTTCGGACGCCACGCACCGTTTGCACGCCGGTTCGGTGGACGTGCAGGCGCTCAATCTCGCCAGGATCACCGCAGGCATCGGCAGCGCGGCGGTCGCGGTCTCGGCGGCGGGCGGGTCGGGCGTCGCGGTGTCCATCGCGGCGGGCCTCTCGCACAACACGATCGACGCGGCGACCACGGCGCGGATCGCGGGGCTGACGGGCGCAGGCCGGTTCGACGTGGCCGGGCAGGCGCGGGTCGCGGCGCTGACGGACGATCCGGCGAGCGCGAAGCGGCTTGAGATCGAGGCGGTTTCGGTCGCCGCCTCCGTCGCCGTTGGCGCCTCGGGCGCGACAGGGATAGGCATCGCAGGCGCAGGTGCGGATGCGCGCAACGTCATCACCGGCATGACGGTGGCGGAAGTCTCGGACGTCGACGGCGAGGCGGGCAGCCTCCGGATCGTCGCGGTCAACGACGCGAAGATCTCGGCCACGGTCGTGGCCGTCGGCCTCGGCATCGGCGCGAGCGGCGGCGGCGGTGCGGGTGCGGCGGCGGTCGGCGCCTCCTTCGTGTCCAACCGGATCGGCTCGTCATCGGACACGTTCGACGTGACGGCACGGCTCCGGGACGTGAGCCTCTCGGTGGCCGGCGAGACCCGGGTCGAGGCCACCAACACTTCCGTCGTCGAGGCCAGTTCCAACGCGGCGAGCGCGGCGGTCTCGGTCTCGAGCGACGTGGCCCTTTCGCTCGCCGGCGCGGGTGCAGATGCGCGAAACCGCGTCTACACCGACACGCTCGCCGAGGTTGCGCGGACGGCGGGATCGGGCGATTTCCTAAGCACGGGCAGCCTCGTCGCCGACGCGACCGACACGGCGACGGCGCGCGCCTCGGCCGTCGGTGCCGCGGTTGCCGTGGCCGTCGGCGGCTACGGGTTCGCCGGTGCGATTTCCATCGGCGTGGCGCTCGCCCGGAACGAGATCGCCTCGGATGCCCGCGTCGCGATATCCGATCACATGCTGGCGGGCACGCCAACGATCACGGCCGGCTCGATCACGGCTGCAGCGACCAACGCGACCGAGGCCGTGGCGAGGACAACCGCGGCCTCCGTCGCCGCCTCCTTCGCGCTGACAGGGGGCATCGCGCTGTCGGGTGCGGGGGCGAACTCCACCAACCGGATCGGCAACGTTACCGAGGTGACGGTGACGAACGCGCGGCTCGAGACGACGGGCGGCGACATCGACCTCTCGGCGACCAGCACGACCTCATCCGAGATCGCCGTCGTCGCGGCGGCCGTGTCGGCTTCGGCGGGCATCGTCGCAGGCGCGGGCTCGATCGGCGTCAGCGTCGCGAACAGCACGATCGGCGGCGGCACGGCAGAGAACCCCGATCACGTCACGCGGGTGATCGTCGCGGACTCGGCGCTCGATGCCGGGCGCGACCTGTCTCTCGTGGCCCATTCCACCGAGGAGCATCACGTCGCCGTCGCGGCGGCCTCGGTGGCGATCTCCGTGGGCATCGGCGCGGGCGTCGCGGCGGCCGGGATCGGTCTCACGGTGGACAACTTCGCCCCGGTCGAGGCGCTGTCGCGCGACTCGCTGCTGACGGCCGGGCGTGACATCACGCTCGACGCGCAGTCCGTGACCCGCGTGGACGAGGACGTCTCGGGCATGGCCGATGCGGCGATGATCGGCACTGTTGCCTCCGTGGGCGCGGCCTCGATCTCGATCAACGTCTCGATCCTGAAGGTGGACGTGGCCAACGCCGTCAAGGCCGCCATCGAGGGCGGGCGGGGCGACGGCGTCGTCGTCGAGGCCGGCGGCGACGTCACCGTGAAGGCGCACCAGGAGACGAAGCTCGTCGACCTGACCGGCGTGGGCGTCGCGCTTTCGGCGGGCTCCTACGCAGCCTCGGGAGGGGGGCTGGAGATCACGCTCGATGTCGCGAACGACGTGGACGCGATCATGGATCTGAAGGACCGTGACCGCCGGGTCGAGGCGCGCTCGGGCCTGCTGACGGTGCAGGCGACCGAGGACGTCCAGATGGCCTCCGACATCGTCAACGTCTCGGCCGCCATCGCCCCGATCGGCCTCGCGCTCGGTGCCGCGGTGATGGCGAGCCGGCATGGCTCGGCGGTCACGGCACGGGTCGCGCAGGGCACCTACAACGTGGACAGCCTGGACGCGGTGTCTTCCTCGACCCTCGACATCCAGCGAGTCGACTCCACCGGCATCAGCGTCGGCATGATCGCGGGCGTCGTGAACGTCTCGCGCGCGGAGGGCGATGGCCAGGTCGCCACGGAGATCCACGACGCGACGATCAACGCGGCCTCGAGCGTCGAGGCGCTGTCGACCTACGACGTGACGCTCAGGGCATCGACGCTCGGGGTCTCTGCGGGCCTCGGCGCCTTCGGCTCGATGAACGCATTCCTTACGTCCGGCCAGGCGGCGGGCGCCGATGCGCAGGTCTCGGTGACCGGCCTCAGCCGCATCTCGGCGGGGCAGATAACGATCCGGGCTGACATCGTGCTCGACTCCTTCGGTCAGACCACGGCGGGCGGCGGCGGCGGACTCGTCGGCGTGGGCGCGGTGACCGACCTCAGGGACGACACCACGGCCAACGTCCTGATCGGCGACGGTGCGCAGTTGACCGGGGCGGGCGTGAACCTCGCGGCACGGGCCGACCGCTTCATCGACGGCACCGCCGATGCATACGCCTTCGCGCTCGCCGCGGGTTCGGGTGCCTACATCTACCTCGAGGCGCTGGGCGACGCGACGGTGAACCTCGAGGACACCGGGGACGCCCGGACGGTGATCACCGGCCGGCAGGTAAACGTCTCCACCCTCAACATCTACGAGAAGGAGGCGATCGTCGCCCGCGACGGCCGGCCGAAGCTTGCGGAGAACAACGTGACGACCGGCGCGGCCTCCGCCCTCGGGGCGGCAGTCCTCGGAACGCGGGCGAACTTCGGACAGGAAGGGGATACCGGCGACAAGATCCAGTCGCGTATCACGCTCGGCGATGCGCGCATCGTCGGCGTCGGCAGCTACCGCGAGCCGTCGGGGGTGACGCTGCGCACGATCAGCGACATCTCCGCCGCCGACGCAAGCCAGGTGGAGGCGGTGAGCGGCGTCGCGGGCATTGCCGTCGCGACCACGGAGCAGCGGATCGAGGCCGACACAGGCATCTCCATGTCGGGCTCGGAGATCGCCAACACCGCCGGCGACATCACGGTGGAGACGCGGGCGAGCATCCGCAACACCGCGGACGCCGCGATCTTCCAGGCCGGGCTCCTGAGCGCCAACATGGGCATCGACGTCCGGGCATTCACGAACTCGGCCACGCGCATCGACATCGGCAACAGCCGGATCGAGGGCAAGTCCGTCTCGATCACGGCGGGCAAGGCCAACGGCCTCGTCAATACGCTCATCTCGCGCACGGCCGCGAACGGCAGCCTCGCCTCGCTCGGCATCTCGCTTGGCGTGGCGAAACAGACGAACGACACCGACCGGGTCAGCGCCGTCGACATCACCGGCGCCTCGCGAATCCTGAGCGCGGGCAACATCTTCCTCGAGGCCGAGGACGGGCTGTTCCAGAACAGCTACGACGGCACGGTGCTGGTTCTTGCAATCCCGCCCTACGGCTATAGCGTCGGCAACGCCGGCAGCCACGACGAGACCCGGACGGTGGACATCGACGATACCGCCCGGCTGCGCGCGGGCGTCAACTACGAGACTGTCTACCACGTCCGCTACGCCGAGAACTTCCTTGCCGAAACGTGGTCCTCCGCTCTCGGCGCGACGGAGCGGGCGCTGACCCAGGCCGAGCGGGACGCGCTCGGCATCACCGGCAACCAGGCCTATCTGGCGGGCTACTGGGACAGTACCGAGATCGCGACCGATCTCTTCACGGGCGATGTGGTGCAACTGGCGGCGTCTGACATCGCCGATCACGGCGCTCAGGGCTCGGCGGACGCCTTCTACCGGTTCATCGGCGGTGCCGAGGGCACGCCGATGCCCATCGCGATGCACAAGGCGAACTACAACGACACCGCGCTCTGGCAGCGTGTCTTCACCGCGACGGTGGACGGCAGCGAGAAGGTCGTCGACGCGGCGGGCAACGTGATCGTGCCCGTCGCCGACGTCTTCACCTCCAACTCGGCCATCGCGCTCGCCGGGGCGCTGACGCAGGAGATCGCGGTCATCCGGCCCGACAACACGGCCATGCCGCTCGTCAGTATCGGGCGCCTCGAGACACTGCTCGCCTCGCGCTACGCGCAGGTGCGCGAGTGGATGCGCCAGCACGCCACCAACGAGGAGGCGGTGGTCCGCTACCAGGCGCAACTCGACCAGATCGAGCAGCAGCTTCGCGACCTCGGCATCCCGATCCAGAAGGACGACGAGGGCAATCTCGTCATCGACGAGGCGCTCGAGACGCTCTTCGTCTCGATCCCCGACATCTCCGCCGCCCCAGGCTCGATCTTCGTCGAGTCGCAGGACCCCATCGCGGGCTACGAGGCGCAGACCACGGGTGCCGATCCGGTCCTGCTGGCGCACCGGAACGTCAAGATCGACGTCTTCTCGGACCTCTACATGATGCACCGTGTCGGCGACGTGGTGATCGAGAACACCAAGGTCGCGCGCTTCAGCGAGTTCACCGGCGACTATACCGAGTTCTACCCCGGCAACATCTACGTCAACGACGCCCGCATCTCGGGCGACGGCAGCGAGACATCGAACGACACTGCCCAGATCAACATCTCTGTCACGACCCAGAATCGCGCCGGCTACGACTACATAACCGCGATGACGCAGCTTCTGCGCGACAACGGAATCCTCGACACGGATGGCGAACTGCCCAACCTGCCGCCTGACCTCTACGTGCTGGGATCGGTGGTCAACGACCTCGGCAACGCCTCGATCAGCAACGCCACCGCGGCGATCCGGGTCAGCGGACAGATCCTCGCGGAGACGGTGAACATCTCCTCGGGCGGCGATTTCACCGTTTCGACCGACTGGTATCACGCCGGGCCGAACCCGCGGACGACGGTGGACGACATCCAGGACAGCTTCATCCGCGGGGTGGAGCCCGACGGCGGCAATTCCAGCGCGGGTGCGCGGGCGACGGGCACCGCTCCGGATCCCAATGTCGCAGCGTTCGGCTCCTACATCGCCGAGCGGAACGAAGCCGCGGGAGAATCCGCCGTCTACGCCAACGGCCTGATCTCGATCGTGGCGACCTATCTCAACGTCAACGGGCTGATCCAGTCCGGCGTGACCGAGGCACGGCTGACGGTGGCCGACGATTTCGAACCGCCCAAGGTGACGACCTCGATCATCGGCAAGAACAACTTCGGCATTTCCGGCATCACCTTCGGCGACATCAACGGAACGCCGGTGCCGCTGTCGGGGATCTGGGACGCCAACGAACGGGCGATCGTGCTCGACGAGATGAGCTTCGGCGGCGGCCGGATCGAGATCACCGGCGACATCATGAGCACCGGCAACGGCCAACTCGTGGTGGCCTCGGGCTACGCCAGCGTGAACATACGCAACAACAGCGATCACCGCATCGTCGTCAACGGGATCGACACCAGCCGCGACCGCAAGGGCGTGATCCAGATCACCGACACCCGCAACAAGCCCGCCGGCGCTGCCGCCTTCCGCTCGATCTATACCCAGACCGCCGCGGGCGTGGAGCGCGAGAACTACGTCGGAACGGTCGTCACTGGGCCCGACGGGACGTTCCAGGGCGTGGACTTCACACCCACGACGGGCGGCCCGACCGCCACGGGCACCTATCTGCCCGAGGCGGACACCTTCTACGTCTGGACGGAAGGCCAGCGCAGCATCGAGCAGGTGATCGAAACACGCTACCGGAAGACCTTCAACTTCATCGCCAACTGGCCCGCCGGGTCCGGCACGCTCCTGAGCCGCGAGGTCACCACGCTCGACGCGCGCCCGCTGGTCGAGAGCGAGGGGCTCGACGACCTTTCCAATCTTCAGGCACTGCCGTTCTGGACGTGGCCGTTCGGCGACGGCGCGCCCACGGCCGATACCGAGATCTTCGTCCGTTTCAAGAACGTCGTGAACACGGCGGTTGAACTCACGAACGGCAACGTCGTCCGCAGCCCGACGGGCGACTACTGGCGGTTCATCGACACGACCAACCTTCAGATCACCGTCTCCGACCTCTTCGACGCGGACGGCAACCTGAAGCCCGAGTATCTTGAGGGCGACGATCCGCAGTTCGAATCCACCACCGGCAGCTTCACCACCAGCAGCTTCGATGCCGGGCAGTTCACGGCCGACTTCAAGAACTCGACGACGACCCAGCGCAACTGGACAGAGGGCGGCGGCTACCTCAAGAAGAAAACCCAGTACAACGAGAAGACCACGGTCACCGGTCTCAAGAAATACTGGGACGTGGGCCTGCGCGCCGACCACGCGATCAACATCGAATTCGAGGAGCGCTCGGCCGCGCCGTTCGTGCGCATCGAGAGCGTGGGCGACCTCGTGATCGCGGGCGACATCCGCACCGCCTCGCAAGCCGAGGTCTTCCTCAACCCGCAATTCTCCGGCGGCACCGGCGGCGCGATCATCGCGCAGGACGGGGTGAGCGTCTCCGGCCAACTCCAGCGCGTGGACACGGGCGGCGACGTGACGCTGACGCTCGTCAACCTCGTGCCCGAGGGCCAGCCGACGCCGGATGAGGGCTCTGCCACACCCTATCCGGATGCGCGCATCCTGGACGTGCGTGCCACGGGCGACATCGACATACGGGTGGGCTCGGACACCAACCGCAACGGCTCGGCGCTGGTGCGCAGCGTTGTCTCGACGGGCGGCGACGTTGTGCTGCGCGCCGCGCAGGGCATCTACGCCGAGGGCGACGCAGCCATCGTGCGCGGCGACCGGGTGGAGCTTCAGTCCTCGCGCGGGGTGATCGGCACCGCGGACCAGGCGCTGCGGATCGACACCGACCATACCGACCCGAACGGCGGCTTCGCCGCGGCGGCGCAGTACCAGATCAACGTAAGCGAGGTCTCGGGCGATCTGCTGCTGGTGAAGCCGCAGACGATCCAGACGGGCTTCGTCACCTCGAACGACACCGGGCCGATCTCGGTCGGCTCGATCGAGGGCGTGGTGCGCCTGACCGCACAGGCAGGCTCGATCCTCGACCACAACTTCGAGACCGACGGCGCGCTGACGGATGCCCGCATCGCGGCCTTCAAGGCACGGATGGGTCTCGACGGGGACTTGCGCGCGATCATCGGCGCGCAACTCGATAACGAAGTGCGGGCCGAATACCAGCGCTACGTCGAATACTGGAACCTCCTGCGCGCGCCGGGCGGTGCGGGACCGGCGGACCCGGACCTGTCGCAGGTCGACGGATATGCCGACACGGTCGCGAATCTCGTCGCGGCCGATAACGGGCTCGACACCGAGGCCCAGGCGCAGGACTACCTCCAGGCGCGCTTCGGGGACATCCATGCGGAGTGGTTCGACAAGCCCTTCACCGACGACGTCCTGTACAAGCGTTACTACGACGTGATCGCCGGCCCTTCCGGCAGCTTCGATCCGTCCGGTCCGATCACCGCGCTCACCGGCTTCACGGCCGAGGTTGCACGGCAGGTGACCGCGCAGCAGGACGCGCTGGTGAACGCGCGCTTCGGAGAGTTGCACACGCTTCTGGCCGCGCGTGACGTGGGGGCCGGCAGCGTGATCCGCACCTACGTGACCGAGATCCACGCCGACAATCCCGCGCCGGAACTCGGCCGCCCCGACCTGGACCTGCAGGCGAAGTGGCAGGATTTCCTTGCCGCCAACCCGGGTCTCACGGATGCGCAGATCGCGGAATACCGGTCCGTCTATGCCCAGCTCTGGGGCTACTCGGCGGAGGTGCTGACCGACTACATCGACACGGTGCGCGCGGGCGCCGAGGCCGGCGCGACGGGCAGCGTCCTGTCGGCAGCCGAGCGGATGCGGGCGGCGACCGATGCGAGCGACGCGGCCTACGAGGGCATCCTGCCGGGCTATGACGCGACTGCCGCGCGGGCTGCGATCGTGTCGAACCTGGAATACCAGTTCGGCGCCCTCTACGAGGCGAACGGCAACGACGCCGAGCAGGCGCAATACGTCCAGACCCTGTTCCTGTCCGGGGGGGATCGCGAGGCGGCCATCGACGCGCGGCTCGCTCAGTCGGGCTCCGTCGATGCGACGCTTCCGGCCAACGTGACGGCGACGCTTTACCCGCTCCTGCCGGTCGGCGTGGTGACGGGTGGCGCTGCGGCGGCGGCCGAGAACTCAAACATCACCGCGCCGGAGGTGATCCTGACCGCGACGGGGGACGTGCCCTCGGGCGAGGGCCGGGTCGGCACGCTGACGGCACCTGTCGACATCGACTTCACACGCGACCTGTCCTCCCTGCCAGCGGCCGAGCGGATCGCGGCGGAGAACCTGCGCCGGTCGCTTCAGGCGCAGGACATCGTCGACGTGGTCCACACGCTCTACCAGCGCACGGGCGATGACGTCACGCTCTCTGCGCAGCCGGAACAGGGCGCGCTCGACGGGGCTTCGGGCTGGCGGGAGCTCGGCCTGAGCTTCGTCGATCTCGACAACGCGCTGCCGGTGACCGTGGCGGCGGATGACGCGATCGCGATATGGTCCGACTGGCCGCAGCCAGGCGAGGCCGATCCGCCGCGCACCTACCGGCTGTTCCAGAACGTGAGCGGTGGCGAGCTTGCCGATGTCGATGCGGGGACCGTCAACTGGGACGCGCCCGGCGCCGACTGGGCGGAACTTCCTGAGGCGAAGTCCTTCGCGGAGCGGCCCGTCAACGTCACCGTCGCCACCGGCGAGGTGCTGGCCGACATCTGGGATGTGGTCCGTGTCTCGGCCCGTCCGTTCCAGGACGTGAACCTGCGCGCGGTCGAGGCCGACGCACCGACGTTCCTCACGATCGCGAGCGACGGCATGGCCGGGATCGGGCACGACGGCACGCTCCTCAACGTGCGCGGCGCTGATGCAGGCGGCTTCCTGCGCCTGACCACCACCGGCAGCATGGCCGACGTCGCCGCGGGCAGCTTCGCCGCGCGTGCGGCGGATTACGTGAGCCTCGTCGCCGACGGCGCCATCGGCACGGCGGCGCAGGCCTTCCGCGTAGACATCGCCGCGGGCTCGACGCTGATGCTGCAGGCGGGCACGGACGCCTTCGTCGAGCAGGTGGGCGGCGACCTGTTCCTCAGCTGGGCCTTCACCGGTGGCGGGCTCGAAATGACGACGCCGTCGGACCTGTCGGTGGGCCGGATGGTCGTGGGCGCGACGGCCGATCTCGACGTGGGCGGCAATCTGACCGACAACCTGCCCGACGACGGTGACCCGTCGCTCGATCTTGTCGCCGCGAAGCTGGAGCTCGACGTGGACGGCAGCGTCGGTGCGGACGGCGACCGGTTCGAAATCGACGTGACTGGTTCGGTCTCGGGCAGCGTCGGCGGCGATCTGTGGCTGTCTGACTTCGACCTTTTTGCGCTCGGCCCGGGCGAGGCGCTCGACGTGGTCGGGACGGCTGACATCGTTGCGCGGCAGGCATTCCTGGGCGCCGCGGGCGGGGTTTTGGAGGCGCGAGACATCGTGCTTGCGAGTGCGGCGGGCAACATCGGCGCCGAAGCGCAGCGCTTCGACATCCGGCTGACCGGCGGCACGGTGACCGGCTCGGCGCTCAACGAGATCTGGCTCGACAGCGATGTCTCCGTGCCCGTGGCCCGGCTCACGGCAGCGCAGATCGTGGCGCTGAGTGCCGCGGGCGCGATCACCAACGGGCGCGCGGACGACCTTGCCAACGTCGTGACCGATCGCGCGCGGCTCAAGGGCGCGTCGGTCGGTTCCGGAGCCGTGCCCTTCCGCACCGACGTCGCGCGGCTCGCGATGGAGACTGTGACGGGCGGAGCGACGATCCGCGAGGCCGACGACCTGCGCATCGCCGAGGACTACTTCGCGACCGGTCTCGGCATCTCGATGGCGGGCGACCTGGACCTGACGACGGGCCGCGACCTGATCGTGGAGCAGGGGATCGGCGCGACGGGCCATGCCGTCACGCTCACCGCGCTGCGCGACATGGACTTCGACGCCGCCGCAGCCGACATGACGGCGCAGGACGCGACGCTGCGCGCGGCCGACGAGGCGCGCTTCGCGGCCGGAAGCCTCCTGACGGTGACGGACATGCTGCGCGTCGAGGTCGACTCGCCCGTGGACTTCGTGCCGGACGCCGCGGGCGGCGGCGTCGAGCTGCGCGGCTCCTGGGACGCGGCGACGATCCTCGTCACCTCGCACGACGACGCGGACACGATCGACCTCGCGCCGCAGCGGATCGACGGCGACATCACCGTGCGCATGGGCGGGGACGAGGATCTCTTCGTCCTGACCGCGCTCAACGACCGCGACCCGGCCGACGGTTTTCTCGTGGACGGGCAGGGTGCCGCGGACGAATACCGCGTGGTTCGCAACGACGCCGCGGTCTCCTACGTGGTGGATTTCGTGGACAGCGGCGGGCCCGCCGACGGCGCCGACATCCTGACGATCGAGGGCCGCGACCCCGAGGCCGACGAGATCCTGATCCGCCGGAACTTCGTCGCGCTCCTTAACTCGGACGGTGCGGGCGGCTATCTCGACCAGGTCGAGCGACTGAACTACGGCGCGGACATGAACGGCCGGGTGCGGATAAACGGCCTCGGCGGGGACGACCGGTTCTATGCCGACGACACGGGCACCATGTTCACGCTCGACGGCGGGGCGGGCGACGACCGGTTCCAGATCGGCCAGCTCTTCGGTGCTGACCGCGTGGCGCCCAACGTGGCGGCGGGCGACGAGATCGAGACCAACGAGACGACGCAGGGCTTCCTGTCCGTCGGCAGCACCCACCCGATGCTCGTCTATGGCGGCGACGGGGAGGACCAGTTTACCGTCTATTCCAACAAGGCCGCGACGAAGCTTTTCGGCGAGGCCGGCAACGACACCTTCGTCGTCCGGGCGTTCGTGCTGAAGTCGGACCCGACGAAGACGGCGGGCGGCGGATCGACGGACGTCTTCGGCGGCGACGGCGACGACAGCATCCTCTACAACATCAACGCGCCCCTCTCGATCGACGGGGGCGCGGGCGTCGACACGGTCGTCGTGCTGGGCACCGAGGTCGCCGACGCCTTCCTGATCACCGAGGGCGGCATCTACGGCGCGGGCCTCAACGTGGGCTTCGCGGGCGTCGAGAAGGCCGAGGTGGACGGGCTCGAGGGCGATGACACGTTCTACGTCGCCTCCACCGCGGCCAACATGGTGGTGACCATCATCGGCGGCCTGGGGTCGGACACGATCAACGTCGCCGGCGACGTCACGCAGGAGATCGTGGCGCTGGAGGTCGAAGGCACGTCTAGCGTGGTGAATCATTCCGTCGCCTCCGCCGATCCGGCCTACAACGAGATCTTCGTTCGCGGGCTCAGGACCAACGTCGCGACCGGGGACACGGCGCTCTTCGAGATCGACACGAGCGGCCTCGCCGTCCTTGACGAGGGCGGCGTCCACGGCGAATACCGCGTTCGCATGACGCAGGCGATCGCGTCCACCGTCTACCTGACGGTCTCGGCGGCGCGGTCCTCCACCGCCGACCGCTCGCTGCCCGGCACGCCTCAGGCGCGTTCGGCGCTCGTTTCGCTCGCGCCCGGCGGGGACTATCGCAGCGCGCAAGTGCTGACCTTCTCCAACACGACCGACTGGCAGACGATCTACGTGCAGGCGCCGCAGGACGGCGCGGCGGAGGGCACCCGCGACGTCGTCCTCAGCCATTCGGCCACCGGCACCGCCGAGGCGCGGGCGGCGCGGCTCGCCAATGTCGAGGTCACCGTCTACGACGACGATGCCGACCGGCTCCTGGTCGCGGGCGATCCCTCGGAGCTTACCGTCGCCGAGGGCGGCGCCTCGCAGAGCGTCTCGCTCACCCTGTCCCGCGCGCCGGGCGCGGGTGACGTGGTCTACACGCTCGACATGGGCGAGGACGTGATCCTGTCCTCCGCCGATCCGCGCTTCACCGCGGCTTCGGTCGGTGCGCCCGCGACGGCGACCTTCACCGAGGACGACTGGGACGCGCCGCTCGAGGTAACGCTGACAGCGATCGACGACACGGAAGTAGAAAACCGGGAGCGCCAGACGCTGACGCTCGAACTCGACGCTGCGGCGACGACGGCGCCCTGGGCGGACGATTCCGACCCGCAGCAGGTGCAGGTCTTCATCGCCGATGACGACAAGGGCGAGGTTCTCATTACCGAGACCGGCGGAGACACGATTGTCAGCCCGGGCAATCCCGACAGCTACTCGATGGTGCTGACCCGCGCGCCGACCGCTCCCGTCGAGGTCTCGGTTTTGACCGACGGGCAGCTCGTCGACTCCAGCGCCGATACACGGTTCTCGGACGGGGTAGTGACCTTCACCGCGTCCGATTGGAACATTCCCGTGACCATCGACCTCGCCGTGGGCGCCGTCACCGATCCCGGGCCGCAGCCGACGGTGAAGGTCGGCGCGCAACCCCAGCGTCTCGATTCGATCCGGGGGCCGCTCTACATCGAGGGCGGCGTCGACCCGGATGCAGACCGGGCGTTGCAGGTGGGCGTGATCCTGCCCAGCGAGACCGACGTGCCCCTGCCCGTGGTCACGACGCCCACCGACGAAACCCGGCAGACCGATCGGCTGGTAATGTTCGACGCGGGGAACGCGGTGGGCATGACGGGCGTCCTGACCGAAGATCGGCTCACGGGATTCGGGATGCGGGCGACGGACCTTCAACTCAACGTCGGAACGCCGTCGGACCCGATCCTCGAGACCTACGCAGCCGGCATCTCCTACGAGGCGCTCGAGGTGGTCGAACTCCTGATGGGCCAGGCCGACGACAACCTTGCCATCGAAAGCACCGCCGAGGGCGCGATCACGGTCGTCCACGGCGGCGGCGGGTCGGACACGATCACGCTGCGCGCAGGCGAGGGCGAGACGGAGGCGATCGCGGGCGGGCCGGACCGCACGCTCGCCATCTTCGGCGACACCACCCAGAAGGGCGAGCGCTACACCACGCGGACGGGTGAGACGAACGGCACGGGCCGCGTCTTCGCCGCGCCGGGTGACGACGTGATCGACGCCAGCGCGGCCTCGGGCTTCGTGCTGGCCTATGGCGGGGCAGGCGACGACACGATTACCGGCAGCGGCCACGACGACCATATCCTCGGCGGTTCGGGTTCGGACATGCTCCACGCCGGGGCTGGCCGCGACCACGTCTACGGCGACAACGGCATGAACATCGACCTCTCCGTTCGCAGCGACCTGCAGCCGCAGCTCGTCAGTATCGCGACGGAGCAGCCACCGGGCGATCCGGACTACGAGGCGCAGTCGGGCGATCCTCTGACGCGGACCCATGCCGACAGCATCACGGGCGACGGCGACAACGTGATTCTCGCCGACTTTGGCGTGATCGAGCAGGCAGCCAACGTGAACCGCGCCTTCGACACGGGCAGTATCACCCGCATCTCGACGGTGCGCGAGGACGAGGGTTCGGACGACACCGTCTCCACCGGCACGGGCGCGGACTGGATCCTGACCGGCGGGGGCCGCGACAGCGTGACCTCCGCGGGCGGCGACGATGTCGTGATCGCGGACGTGGGCCAGCTGACCGCCCTGAACGGGTCGGCCCGTGGCGAGGCCCGCAGTTCCGCGGACGCGCCGGAGCTTGGCGGCGACGACACGGTGAACCTCGGTAACGGCGATGCCTGGGTGATCGCCGCGGCGGGGGCCGACAGCATCACCGTCGGCAACGGGGAGATGGCGATCCTGGGCGATGCCGGCCGGATCGAGGCCGACGCGGCGGGCAATCTTGTCCGGATCGAGACGCTCGACCATGTCGTTGGCGGCGTGGACACCATCACCGGCGGAGACGGCGCGAAGTTCGTCTTCGGCGGACGCGACGGCGACGTGATCGCGCTTGGCGACGGGGATCACGTGGTGGCGGGCGATGTGGGCCGGCTCGACTTCGAGGGCGGCGTCCGTTCGGAGTTCGTCTCGGCGATCGAGACCCCCTCCTACGACGGCGACGACACGGTCAGCACCGGCCGCGGCGATACCTGGGTCATCCTCGGCGGCGGTGACGACGTGGCCCGTGCGGCGGGGGGGCTCAACATCGTCCTCGGCGATGCCGGCTACGTCGAGGGAGACGCGACCGGCCGCTATGTCCGCGCCGAGACGACACAGCCGCGCACCGGCGGCGACGACAGCATCTTCGGTGGCGACGGGCGTGACGTGCAGTTCGGCGGCGCCGGCCGGGATTATCTCGAGGGCGGTGCCGGCGACGATTTCATCTCTGGCGACGGGGCGCTGATCACGCGGGCGAAGGGCGGTCTCATCACGGTCGAGAGCCGCGACATCCGCGATGGCGGCGACGACACGCTGATCGGCGATGCGGGCTTCGACGTGATGATGGGCGGCATCGGGGACGACACCTTCGATCTCGAGATCGCCGACGACATCGTGGTGGGCGAGTTCGTGCGCCTGCGGCTCCAGCCGCAATCGGGCGGGCGCGACCTCGTCGTCTCTTTCCTCACGCCTGCCGTGCGCGATCTCGACCTTCTGGCGCAGATCACCTTGGGGGTGAATTTTGCGTCCGGCCGGTCAGTGGTGACGCCCGTCACGGGACCGTCCGTGGACCTGTCGCGGCTTGCCGAGCTTCGAGTCGACCTCGTCATGGCCGAGAACGACGCGGCACTGCGGTCGCTGCTGGCGGTGCTCTTCGAGAGCGGGCCGGATGGCGAGGACGACGGGGAATGGGCCGTGCCGGGCCTCTTCGGATTCGGCGGCCTGTCGAGCGAACGGCTCCTGACGACCGCGCCCCTGCCGGACGTCCCGCAGGCGGAGATGGCGCCGGAAGAACCTCCGGCGGAAACGGAGGAAACCCCGCCTGCCGCCGACGAGGAACAGGGCGGCACAGCGCCGCCGCTCGAAGAGGCCAGTCTAGGCCTTGACGATGCGGATGTCGCGGCGGGACAGGTGGGCCAGCCTGCGCCGGGCGAGGCGGCGCAGGGCGGATGGCGCATGACGGGATGGCGGGTCGCCACGGACGCGGCCTGACCGGTTCGGACCGGTTGTTCGGGGGCAGGGCATGAAGATCGACACCACCAGGACACCGCTTCTGCAGCGGGCGGTCCTGCGTCACTTCGCCGATCTCAAGGGCCTGCGTGGCCTGCAGGTCTTCACCGGCCGGAACGGCGAATGGACCGAGGCGACGCGCCGGGGCGAGGTTCCGGCCGACTTGCATCGCAGGGTCCTGTCTGCCTTCGACCCGGCGGCGGGCGGTGCCGTCGAGGCGCTCGAAGGGCCCGACGGGGGATGGCTCGCCACCTACATGCTGGGAGGGCCGGGGCTCGACCTCGTGGTAGTCCTCGTGCTCGCTCCCCTCGACCCCGCGCAACTTCAGAACCGTCTCGCCGCGGTCGAGGCGAAGATCGGCTGGCTCATGGTCGCGGCGCTCTCGGATCGGCGGGAGGGCATCGACAGCCGCGCGGTGGCAAGCGGGATCGGCCCGCAACTCCTGCTCGACGCCGCTGGCGCGCGCAGCCGCCGGATGCTCGCCGACCAGTGGATCGCGCGGCTGGAGGCCGCCTGGCGTCCAGACCTCGTCGCGATCCTGTGGGTCTCGGGCGGCACGCCGTCGCTTGCCGCCGTCTCGGGCGGTGGCCTGATCGAGCGGCCGTCTGACGCGCGGGGCGACCTGGAATCGCTCGCCGCCGCCGGGGTCGCGCACCGCGCACCGCTGCTCGTGGGCGAGACACCGGACGCCGAGGGCAAGGGCAGCCTGCCGGCCGTCGCCGACGAGATCCTGTCGGACCCGGTCGTCGCGCAGGCAGAGACCCGCGCCGCCGAGGCCGCCGCACTGGCCGAACGCCTGGGCGCACGACGGGCGCTCGTCCTGCCCGTCCACCTTGGCGAGAAGACGGCGGCCGTCGCGGTGATGCTCTTCGAGACCCATGAGGCCGGGGCCGCCCTTCGCGTCGAAGGGGCCGAGGTGGTTGCCGCTCTTCTGGCTGAGGCGCTGGCGGTGCAGCGGCGCGCCCATCCCCGGCCGCTCCGCCGGCTCTGGACGTGGTTCGCCGATCTTGCCCGCGCGGTCTTCGGCAAGACGGCGTGGAAGCTGAAGCTCGCGCTGGTCCTGATCGCGGGCGCCATCGGGATCGCGGCATTCGTGCCCTCGGACTACCGCCCTGCCTTCACCGCGCGTGTCGAGGCGGGCGAGCGGCGGATCGTCTCGGCACCCTTCGACGGCTTCCTGGCCACCGCCGACCACCAGCTCGGCGACCGGGTCGAGGAAGGGGCGCTTCTTGTCGCGATGGAGGACGGCGACATTCGCCTGCGGCAGGCGCAGCTGCGCGCGGAGTTGGGCGAGGTCGAGGCCGAGCTCCAGTCGGCCCGGGCGCAGCGGAACGCCGCGCAGGTTCGCCTGCTCGAGGCGCGCCGCGGGCAGACCGGGGCGCAGCTCGATCTTCTTGCCCGCCAACTGGAACTCGCTCGCTTCGAGGCCGCCGCGCCCGCGATCGTCGTGGGCGGCGACGCGTGGCGCAGGGTCGGCGACCGCGTGCGGCTGGGCGAGCCGCTGATGGAACTGGCCGCGCCTGACAGCTTCCGCATTACCGCATTCGTGGAGGAGGACTGGGTGGCCGAGGCCGCCCGTGGCACGGAGGGCACCGCACTTCTCACCGCCTACCCCGACCGGCCGATCCCGGTCCGGCTGGTCGACATCGGCGCCGATCCGCGCGAGATCGACGGTGCGAACACCTTTCCCGCACGTTTCGAGTTCGCAGGACCCGTGGAGGCGCAGATCCTCGACGGGATGCGTGGCGTCGTGCGGCTCGACGTGGGCGAACGCTCGGCGCTCGAGGCCTATTCCCGCGGTCTCCGCCGCTGGGCTGAGCGTCTTCTCTGGCGTATGGGCCTGACCGGCGGGGAGGGCTCTTGAGCGCGCTGCGCCACCCGGACTGGCACGTCTTCGCCGAGCAGCGGTTCCGCCGGCGCGGTGCCGTCGCCGCAAGCCGGCAGGTGTTCCGCGGCGAGCCATACATGGTCCTGAGCGACCGCGTCACCGGCCAGCACCTGCGCCTCAGCGCGCGCGCGCAGGACCTCTGGCGGATGCTCGACGGCCGCCGCACGGCGCAGGAGATCTGGGACGACCTGATCCGCCGCCCTGCCACCGCGCCAAGCCAGTCCGAACTGGTTGAATGGCTGATGCACCTCGTGGGGTCGGGTCTCGTCCTGTCAGACCACGACCTCGACGCCCGCTACCTGACGGAACGCGCCACGAAGAAGCGCGCAGGCCAGATCGAGCAGCGCGCGGCGAGCCCGCTCGCGATCCGCGTCCGCCTCTTTGATCCCGACCCGCTGGTGCGGGCGACATGGCCCTTCGTCCGGCCGCTCTTCACGAAGGCGGGTGGCGTCGCGGTGGCACTTCTCCTCGCCGTCGCCCTTACTCTGGCGATCCTGAACGCCGAGGCGTTGGCGGGCGGCCTCGACACGCTCCTCCTGTCGCAGCTGGGGCTCCTGTCGCTGGCGCTCGCCTACCCGGTGATGAAGGCGGTGCATGAACTGTCGCACTGCTACGCGCTCCACGCGTTCGGCGGGCGGGTGCGGGAGTTCGGGATCATGTTCCTGATCTTCTTCCCCGTGCCCTACGTCGAGGCGTCCGAGGCCACTGCGCTGCCGGACAAGCGGGCGCGGATGCTGGTTGGCGCCGCCGGCATCCTGTCGGAACTGGCGATCGCCGCGCTCGCATTCTTGCTATGGCTCGCGCTCGAGCCCGGGGTGGAGCGGGCCATCGTCTTCAACTTCGTGCTGATCGGCTCGGTCTCCACGATCCTCTTCAACGGCAACCCGCTCCTGAAGTTCGACGCCTACTACGTGCTCGCAGACTGGCTGGAGATGCCGAATCTTGCGCACCGAGCGGGCGATTTCCTCGGCGACCGGTTCCTGTCGCGCGTTGCAGGGCTCAGACAGGAGGACTTCCAGCCGCCCGACGAGGCCCGTATCCTCGCGATCTACGGCGTCCTGTCGATCGCCTACCGGGTCTTCCTGACGCTGACCATCGCGCTGATCGTGTCGCGCTGGTTCTTCGTCATCGGCCTCGCGCTCGCGTCCTGGGCGATGGTCATGGGCATCGCCTGGCCGCTGGCCAAGGTTGGGCGGAAGGGCTGGCGCCGGGCACGGGAACAGAACAAGGGGCGGAGTGCGGCGATGCGGACGGCGGTCTTCCTGGCAGGCCTGGCGGCGCTATCGACGCTGGTGCCGCTGCCTTTCGCGGCACGGGGCGAGGGGAAGGTCGTGCCGGGGGCGGAGGCGCGCATCGTCGCCGGAACCTCGGGCGTGATCGACCGGCCGCTTGCATCCGACGGGGCCGAGTTGCCCGCCGGCGCGCCGGTTCTTGCGCTCGCGGACCCCGAACTGTCGGCAAGGCTCGAAGTGCTGACCGTCAGCCTCGATTTCCTGGCGGAAGCGGCCTCGCGGCCCGGCCTCGGCGCGACCGAGCGGCAGAACCTCGCCCGGGAACTCGACGTCGCGCGACAGAGGCGTGCCGACGCACTTGACCGGCAGGCGGAGTTGACGGTGTCGGCGCCGGTGGCGGGCCGCCTTTCATGGGCGGAGGGAGAGACGCCGCTGCCCGGCGCATTCGTGGCACGGGGGCAGGTGCTGGGCCATGTCGTGGCGCCCGGGGCGCTGGAACTCGTCATGGCGCTGCCGGCGGCCTACGCGGGCCTCTCGCGGGAGGGGGAGAGGGCAGCCATTCGCCTGCCCGACGGCACCGAGCTTCGCCTGCCGCTGGCACGGCAGCGGGTGGTGGACACGGGTGCGCAGGTGCCGCCCGAGCTTCTGACCTCGGGCGGCGGCCCGGTGCCGGAGCAGCCCGGCGCGCCGGGCCGCGCGCTCGACACGGCCTGGATCGCCTGGGCGGAACCCGACCGCGACCTGTCGGCCTGGTCGGGGATGCGCTTCGATGTGCGGGTGGACCTCGGAACCGCCTCGGCTGCCGAGCAGGCTCTGTTCCACATTCGCCGCCTCCTCGTGCGCGTGATCAGGGTCTGACGGATGACGGCGGCCCCGGCGCGCGGTCTTCTGCCCTTCCCCCGTTCCCGGCGGAAGCCGGCGCGCGCCGAGGTGGCGGAACTGTCGCGACTGCGGCTGTTCTGGCAGGAACGGTTCGGCTGGCGCCTCGGCGGCGGACGCGCCGAACGCGCGCGGATCGTG
>CAZUVG010000002.1:0-1574 GCA_964623765.1 uncultured Roseicyclus sp. | reverse complement strand
GGCAAGACGCTGGCCGCGGGGCTCGCGGCGCTCTCCGCCGCGCGGGCGGGCGTGCCGGTCCACGTGGTGACCGTGAACGAATACCTCGCCCGGCGCGACCATGACCTGATCGCGCCCGCGGCCCGGCGGCTCGGCCTGCGGATCGCGGCGGTGCTGCAGACAGATACCGACGCCGGGAAACTGGCCGCCTACGACAGCGACATCGTCTACGGCACCAACAAGACGTTCGTCTTCGACGCGCTTCGGGACCGTCGGGAGAAGCGGCTGGGCCGGGACGCGGGCGCGGCGCGGCAGATGGGACAGGTCTTCGCCATCGTGGACGAGGCCGACAGCGTGATGATCGACGACGCGACGGTACCCATGATCCTCTCCGAGCCCGCCGCGCCGCCGCCCGCCCCGGACGTGGCCCTCTTCCGGGCGCTGCTCGCCTTCGCCGCCGATGCCCGGCCGGGGTTGGAGCGCAGCCGCGACGGCCACGGCAACTGGCGCCTCACCGACCGGGGCGTCGAGATCCTGGCCGGCGCCGCGCAAGCCTGGACGCATCCCTCGGCGCGCGATGACGGGCTGATCGAACTGGCCGAGACCGCGCTCGCCGCGATTCACGCCTACCGCTCGGGCGTTGCCTACATCGTGCGCGACGGCGCGGTCGTGATGATTGACCAGTCCACCGGCCGGCTCATGGAGGACCGGAAGTGGGCTTACGGGATGCAGCAGATGATCGAGCTGAAGGAGGGCCTCGCGCCCAGCCCCGAAACCCGCACGGTCGGCCAGATGACCCAGCAGACCTACTTCCGCCAGTATCTGCATCTCTCGGGCCTGACGGGGACGGCCCGGGAATGTTGCGGCGAGTTCTGGGCGATCTACGGCCTGCCCGTCCGCCCGGTCGCACCGCATGCCCCCTCGCGGCTGTCCGACGGCGGGCTTCGCCTGCACCGGGACGAGGCGGCGAAGTGGCAGGCCGTGGCCGCCGAGGCGGTTTCGGTCGCCCGGGACCGCGCGGTGCTGATCGGCGTCAACGACGTGGCTGAATCGGCGGCACTTCAGCGGGTCTTTACAGAAATGGGCCGCGAAGTCGCCGTGCTCGACGCGCTGACCGAGGCGCAGGAGGCGCGGCTGGTGGCCGAGGCGGGACGACGGGGGCGCATCACCATCGCGACCCACCTTGCGGGCCGCGGCACGGATATCGCGCTGTCGCCTGAGGTGCGCGAGGCGGGCGGGCTGCACGTGATCATAGCCTCCGCCATGGCGTCCGGTCGGCTCGAGCGGCAGCTCTGCGGCCGCGCGGGACGGCAGGGCGATCCCGGCAGCTACACGCGGCACGTGGCCCTTGCCGACCGCGGCCTGAACGAGGGGGCGCAAGGCCCCCTACGGCGGCTGGCCGGCGCGATGCTGCGGTTGCGGCTGGTCCCGCGAGCGGCGCTTGGCTGGATGCAGGCAGCGCGCGACGGGCATGCCCGGACGCTACGCCGCCGGACACTCCTCAGGGAACAGGAACTGGCGCGGCATCTCGGCTACCGCTAGGCTCACGTCCATGACGCTCCGATCCCTCGCAATCGCCGCTCTCGCCGCCGCCC
>CAZUVG010000001.1:21101-33091 GCA_964623765.1 uncultured Roseicyclus sp. | reverse complement strand
GCGAGCAGTACGGCGCGGGCTCGTCGCGCGACTGGGCGGCGAAGGGCACGAACCTGCTGGGCGTCAAGGCCGTGATCGCCGAGAGCTTCGAGCGCATCCACCGCTCGAACCTCGTGGGCATGGGCGTGATCCCCTTCGAGTTCACCGGCGGCGACACGCGCAAGTCGCTGGGGCTGAAGGGCGACGAGACGGTCTCGATCCACGGGCTCGACAGCGTCACGCCGCTGGCCGAGGTGCCCTGCACGATCACCTATGGCGACGGCACGACGAAGGAGATCACGCTGCGCTGCCGGATCGATACGGCGGTGGAGATCGAGTACATCGAGCACGGCGGCGTGCTGCACTACGTGCTGCGCGACCTCGCGAAGGCGCCCGTCGCGGCGGAGTGATCGCACCGGGAACACCCCGCACACATGGCCCGCGCAGGCAAGCCTTGCGCGGGTGTCGCGTTCCGGTCCAGTGTGAAGGCGTCGAGGGGAGGGCGCAATGCGGACGGTGCTTGTCACCGGCGCGGCTGGCGGCATCGGGGCAGCAACCGCTCGCCGTCTGGCGCGGGATGGCTGGCGCGTGGTCGTGACGGCCCGGTCGCGACAGGCGGAAGCGGGGGCGCTCGCCCGCGACATCGGCGCTCGGTCGGTCGTCGCAGATCTGTCCCGGCCCGGCGCGACGGATGCACTCGTTGACGACGTGCTCGCCCGCGAGGGGCGTCTCGACGGCCTGGTGAACAACGCTGCGGGCATGGAGCCCGGCCCGGACGGAACGATGACCCGAGCGCACCGCGACATGGTCGAGGTCAACCTGACCGCGCCCGTGGCCCTGATGGACCGTATGCGCCACGCGATGAACGCGGGCGGCGCCATCGTGAACGTGTCGTCGCTGAACGCCGTGCGTCCCCCGGCGAGTGCGGCACTCTATACCGCGACCAAGGGCGGGCTCGAGGCCGCGACGGCAGCCTTCGCGCGCGACCTTGGGCCGCTCGGCATCCGGGTGAATGCCGTCGCCCCCGGCCTGATCGAGAAGTCCGAGGCGCCGCGTCCGGTGGAAACCGTGGACCTCGTCGTCTCGCAGACGCCGCTCGGCCGGATCGGACGGCCCGAGGACATCGCGGGTGTCGTCGCGTTCCTGCTGTCGGAGGATGCCGGGTTCGTGACCGGGCATGTACTTGCCGTGACAGGGGGGTATCGACTTTGAGCGCATTGCGCCGGCCCGGGAGCGGCCCATGATCCGCCGGCTTCTCGACGGCCCGCTCAAGGGTTTTCCGGACCTGCCGCCGGTCTGGCTTGCGGGCTTTCTCGCGGCGGCCTGGCTGCTCGATCGGGGCCTGCCGCTGGTGCAGGCCTTCGGTCCGGTCTTCCAGGCGGCCGGTGCCCTCCTGTTTCTCGCCTCTCTGGCGCTCATCGCCTGGTCGGCCTGGTGGTTCTGGCGCAAGCGCACGACGATCGAGCCGCACCACACGCCCTCCGCGCTCATCGTCGAGGGGCCATACCGGATCGGTCGGAACCCGATCTACCTCGGCCTCCTCGGCATCCTGGCCGGATACGTCCTCTGGCTCGGCAGCCTGTCGCCTGTCCTGCTGCCCTTCGCCTTTCGCCGGGTCCTCACGACGCGCTTCGTCGAGCCGGAGGAGGCCGCGCTGAGGCGGCTCTTCGGGGCCGCGGCGCACGACTACATGGCGCGGACGCGGCGCTGGCTGTGATCCTGCTGCAAGACCCGTCACGAAACATCGCAAAGGCTTGATTGGCGCGCGCCTGCTCTTGCGCCTAAATGACGCGGACGTAACGCTGCACACCGACACGAAAAACACGAGGACCGTCAGCCCATGATCCGACCTTTCGCGATTGCGGCCGCGGGCGCGGCGCTCCTGCTCGCCTCGGGCCTCGTCCCGGACCGTGCAGCGGCGCAGGACGGCGGAGAGCAGGCGCAGCACCCGGTCGTCGTCGAGCTCTTCACGAGCCAGGGCTGCTCCGCCTGTCCGCCGGCGGATGCCATGATGGGCGAACTCGTCGGACGCCCGGACGTGATCGGCCTGTCGCTGCACGTGGATTACTGGAACTACCTCGGGTGGGAGGACACCTTTTCCCACGCCGCCTTCACCGCCCGGCAATACGGCTATGGCCATGCAGCGGGGTCGACCGTCGTCTACACGCCGCAGATCGTGGTCGGCGGTCAGGACATCGTCATGGGCGCGCGCGCCATGGAGGTGGCCAATCTGATCGCGGCCCATCGCGCCGCGCCCGACCCGGTGCGGATCGAGGTGGGGCCGGGCGAGGGGACGGCGCGGTCGGTCGAGGCGCGCTGGACCGGCCCCGGGGCCGCGCCGGCCATGGTGGTCCAGCTCGTCGCCTACAGCCCCCACGAGCGCGTCGAGATCCGGCATGGCGAGAACGCGGGTCGCGTTGCCGATCACTACAACGTGGTGCGCGACCTTCGGGTGGTGGCCGAATGGACCGGCCGCCGCCCGTTCGTTGCGCAGATCACGCCGGGCTCGGACATGCCCCATCTGGTTCTCGTTCAGGGCGAGGGCCACGGCCCGATCTACGGGGTGGCACGGCTCGACTGACCGTGGTCGCGACGCTCAGGCGGTCGGTGCCGCGCGGGCGACGCGCTTCCGGGGCCTGCGCTCCGGTTTCCAGCGGCGGTGCATCCAGAACCATTGCTCCGGCGTCTCTTCGATCCGTGCGGCGAGGCTGTCGTTGAGTTCCTGCGTCATCTCCTCGGGCGTGCCGTGCGGGATCGGCTCCTCGATGACCATCCGGAAGGAGAAGCCGTCCTCCTCCCTGATCCCGTAGATCGGCACGAGCAGCGCGTCGTGCCGAAGCGCCATCTCCGCCGCCGAGAGCGAGGTGGGCGCGGGCCGGCCGAGGAAATCGAGCAGCGCGCCGTCCACGACGTACTGGTCGATCATCATGGCGGCCTGTCCGCCGTCCTTCAGCGTCCGAAGGAACGCCGCGAGCCCCCGGCGCGAGCGCGCGTAGGCCCGCCCGCCGACATTCTCGATCGATTCGACGTAGTGTTCGTTGGCGTAGGGGTTGTTGAACGGCCGGTAGAGCCCGCCGATGTCGTAGCCGCGCTGGTTCAGCGCCGCGCGCGCGGCCTGCCAGTTGCCGAAATGTGCCGAGACGAAGATGATCGGGTGCCGCCTCCGGCGTGCCGCCTCGATATGGCTCCAGCCGGGCCCCGAGGGCTGCAGGGCCACCGTGTCGCGCAGTTGCTCCCGGGGCGAGTAATTCTCGATGATCGTGCGCCCGAGATTGTCGAGCGACGCCTTCGCGATACGCCGCCGCGTGCCCGCGTCCATCTCCGGGTAGACATAGGCGAGGTTTTCCTCCGCCCGCGCGCGGAAGCCGCCGAAGGGCCCAAGGAAGTGGACGCAGAGCCAGCCCATGACGCGGATGCGCGTGCGCCACGGCAGGCGGTGCATCGCCCATATCACGAAGCGGAAGCCCCGGTCGGCCAGACGGTCGAGCCAGTCGGTCCGGTTCTTCTTCGCCATGGAACAGGGGCTCCGTCTGCAGCGCGGCGCCGGGCTCAGGGCGCGGGGCGTTCGGGCACGGCCGCGGCGCGTGCCTGCGTCTCGCGGTGCCAGACATAGACGCCCGCCCCCACGATCACAAGCGCGCCCGCGAGCGTCCAGCCGTCCGGCCGCTCGCCGAAGAAGAGCCAGCCGTTCGCCGTGGCGAACAGGATGCCCGCGTAGCCGAAGGGCGCGACGGCGCCGGCCTCGGCCACCATCAGCGACCGGATCAGCAGGAACTGCCCCGCCGCCCCGGTCGCGCCGAGCGCGAGGAAGAGGGCGGCATCCGCGGGTGCCGGCGTGATCCAGACCGCCGGCTGCAGGAGGCTCGCGGCCACGGTGCCGACCATGGCGGTGTAGAGGAAGGAAGTCAGGATCGGCTCGTCCCGGCCGAGGAACCGCGTCGTCAGCGCGTAGGACGCGTAGCAGATGCCGGCCCCGAGCGGCAGTAGGGCTGCCAGCGTGAACACCTCCGTTCCGGGCCGGATGATGATGAGCGCGCCCGTCAGCGCCGCCGCGATCCCGAAGACGCGCCGTGGACCCAGCGGCTCGCGGAGGATGAGTGCCGCGCCGAGCGTCAGGAGGACGGGATGCACGTTCATCACCGCCGTGGCCGCCCCGATCGGCATGAAGGCGAGTGCCGAGAAGAAGCAGAGCGTCGCGGCGAAGAGGAAGGCCGAGCGCAGCAGCTGCAACCCCAGGTGCCGCGTTCGCAGGAGCGGCACGAGCCGCGGAGCGAGCACCAAGAGCACCACCGCCATCATGCCCGCGTAGCGCGCCCAGAGCACCTGCAGCACGTCGTAGCGCCCCGACAGCGCCTTGGCCTGCGCGTCCATCATGGAGAACAGGAAGATCGCGCAGAGCATCGTCAGGATGCCCTGCGCCGTGGGCGAGAGACGGCTCAAGCGGTCTCAGCCCCCGCGCTGCGCGGCAAGCGATTCGAGCTGCGGACGGAGCCAGCCGAGATCGTAGCCGTTCCGCGTGGCGCGTTCGAGGATGTCCGCCACAGGCATCTCGCCCGCGATCCCGAGCGCCCAGACGATGGTCGAGCGATTGCCCGAGGCGCAATAGGCCACGACCGGCCCTGCGGAACCCGCGATGGCCTCCGACTGCTCCTCGACGTTGGCCTCCGTCAGCATGCCGCCTGTCACGGGGTTGAAGACGAAGGCGAGCCCCGCGGCCTCGGCAGCATCCTGCATGGCGGCTGCCTGAAGCGGCGGTGGGATCTCGGTGTCGGGGCGGTTGCAGATCACGGTGGTCACGCCCGCCTCTGCCAGTGCGGCCATGTCGGCCGGTTCGAGCTGCGGCGAGACGGAATAGCCGTCGGCGATCTGTCTGAGGTCCATGTCCGTGCGTGTCCTTCGTCGCGTTCCGTCACTTCCCGCAGATTGCCGGAAGCGCCGCCCGAGGAAAAGGGCCGTCCCCATGCGGGAGCCGAATTGCTGCGCTGCAGTGTTGATCGAGGTCAAGGCGGCGGCGTTTCGGCGCTCGCAATCTGTCGGAACGGGACGGCCCCGATCGCCGTCCCGACCGGGCGGGGTGCCGTCGGCCGAGCCGCGCAGCGCCCCGCAGATTCCGGGACAGGGAGAACGCCATGACCGACATTGCCGAACGCCGCAGACAGCTCGAAGACCGGCTCGCCACCCTGGAGGAGCGCTTGCACGAGATCGACGAGGAACTCGACAGCCACCAGTCGAAGGATTGGGAAGAACTGGCGGTCGAGCGCGAGGGCGACGAGGTGCTCGAGCGGCTCGGCGTTTCCGGGAAGGCCGAGATCGCGCGCATCCGTGCCGCGCTGTCGCGGATCGACGAAGGCGAATACGGCTACTGCACGAAGTGCGGCGCGGAGATCGCGGAAGAGCGGCTCGACCTGCTGCCATGGACGCCGCACTGCCGGAACTGCGCGACCTGAAGACCGTGGTCCGGGGGCGAGGGACCCGTGAACGACCGGCCAGGGGGACATCGACATGAGTGGACGACCGTCCGAGATCGAGCTGCAGCACCGCATCGCGGAGTTGTTGATGACGCGTGACGCCGGCCGGGCCGTGGCCCGGCGGCTGCAGGCTGGCGCGCCAGCCGACGAGGGCGCGGCTTCGTGCGACGCGGACCGCCCGCCGCGACCGTTTGCCGCCGTGCCCGGGCCGGACCCGGAGGCGGCGTCACGAGGTTATCGTCTCCCGCCGTCGACCGTGCAGCGGCAGGTGGCGCGGATGCACTGATCGGGGACCATGAGGCTCCCGCGAACGACCAGGAAGGGATGTCCGGATGACCGAGAAGGACGACAGGGACGACCGCGCGCCTGACGCGGCGCACACGGAACTGCGGCCGGCCGGCGCTGGCCGGCGCGGCAAGGCCGGACCGGACGACGGGAAGTCCGGCGCGCGGACACTGAAACCGCGGTCCCGAACGCTCCCCGAAGGCCTCGAGGACGACCCCGGCGAGGACGATCCGTTCAACGACATGCCGGTCTGAGTCGGGAGGGGGCGCCTCAGGCTAGGAAGACGCCCACCACGACGCTCATCAGGCCCAGCACCGAGACGAGCAGCGCGCCCATGTTGATCGAGACGATGCGCTGCAGGCGCGCGCGCAACTCCGCGTCTGGCAGGCCCGCGCGCTTGGCTGCGACGGCGGCCACGATGCACCAGCCGAGGCCCAGTAGCCCCGCCACCGCCAGCACCGTGCCTGTAATGACCAGCCAGGTCATACCGCCTCGTTCCCGCTCCGCCGTCGCTGCAACGAGCTAGCCGAACCGTCGCGGGCAGGCAAGCGCCGAGGTGGCTTGCGCCGCCTTGCGGGACGCGCCGCGGATGGCTAATCCGGGCCACCGAACCTGTCCGCAACGATGACCGGAGCCGCCTTCATGGACGACCTTCAAGAGACCGACGCCATCCCCGACAGCTACCGCGTCACCGCCGACGAGCTGCGCCAGTTCATCGAGCGCTTCGAGCGGCTGGAACAGGAGAAGAAGGACATCGCCGACCAGCAGAAGGAGGTGATGGCCGAGGCCAAGGCGCGCGGTTACGACACGAAGGTCATGCGCAAGGTGATCGCGCTGCGCAAACGCGAGCCCGACGACATCGCCGAGGAAGAGGCGGTGCTGGAGATGTACAAGGAAGCTCTGGGAATGCGCTGAGCATCCCGCCTCAGGGCGCGACGAAGCGCACGCCCGGCACGCGGGCCACGGCCGCCATGTCCTCGTCGTAGGCGCGCGAGAGCGCCTCGACGTAATCCTCGCTCCAGCCGGGGAGGTCGACCTCCTCCTCGAGCCGCTCGTCCACGGCATAGCGATTGAGGAAGGCCGAGGCTATGCGGCGGCGATGAACCTCGTCGCGCGGCGGCCGCTCGGCGAGGTAGTCCTGAAACCGCTTGAAGCCGGCCGGCTGCATGATCTGCTCGAGAAGCGCGTCTCGCCCCTCGAAAGCCATTTCCCTGCCCACGGCGGCGATCCGGTGGAGAAGTTCCCCCCAGACCAGTGGCGTGTCCTCGTTGCACCAGACGGTCACCGGGCAGTCGGGATGCGTTTTCGTAAGCCGGCGCAGCATCTCAGACCATGCCACGGCATGGGGCTGCATGTTCTCGGTGAACTCCGCGAAATCGGAGAAGCGCGAGGTGCGGAACAGTTCGGGGATATGCGTGGCAGGATCGCGCATGCCCACGAAGAATTCCACCTGCGCCTCGGGAAACAGCGCGCGCAGGTGCCGCGCCTGTCGGTCGATCATCGGCCAGATCTGCGGTCCCTGGATCACCAGCCGGTTGATGCAGACGAAGCGCGGGTCCGAGAGGATCATCCGGCGGGTGCGCGCAGGCTCGTCGAGGATGGCGTGCAGCAGCGCGTGCTGCGCCTCCTCGCTCGCGGGCTTTCCCTTGAGCGCGCGGGCGGTGTCGCGGACGATGGCGCGGTAGCGGCCCGGCGGCGGGGCCTCGATGCCCCGGATCTCCAGCGCTGCGCGGTTGCGGATCAGCGTTCTCAGCAACAGGTCGTAGTCCGTGCAGGGCGCGCCCAGATGGAAGACAACCTGCATTTGCCGGATAACCTGCCCCGATTGCGACCCGGTCCGAGCCTATACGCGCTGCACGGGCGGTGCAATCGCGCTGCCCGACGGTTCGCGGCCGCCGCACCCCGCCTTGCGCGCCGCGTCCCTCGCGCGTAGACCGTCGCCAGTGCCCCTATAGCTCAGCTGGTAGAGCATCTGATTTGTAATCAGGAGGTCCGCGGTTCGAGTCCGTGTGGGGGCACCAGCAAAACAGGCACACTTAGGCGGCATATCGCCCGGCCTGTGAAACGCGAAAGCGGCAGGGGTAACGATCACTGGGTAACGAGCAAGCCGGCCCCCGGCCGCCCACACCGCGCCGTCAGAAGCTCGGCGTAGACCGTGCGGCCGATGCCCAGCGCGACCGCCTGCATGAGCTTGGCGACGATCGTGTCCACGCCGCGCGACTTCTGCGCAGATCGTGAGATGGTGATCCTGAAGGCCCGCTGCGTCGTGGCATCGGCGTCGAGCTTTATGGAAGTGACGTACAGGCTGCTTTCCGAGACGACGCCCTCGACCGGATTCCCCCGGTTCGGTGGCGGGAAACGCGGCCATGTCGGCGGGCTCGATCGTGGAGAACTCGATGGGTTGCTCGACCAGGGCTGGATCGGTGGGGTCGCCGCGGAGGTGCGTGGCCTGCACGGCGCGGCGCGCGTCCAGGATGAGCTGGCGCAAGGGGGGCGTGCCGAAGTCGGAGGAGGCGAGCTTCCCTGAGCGCTTCCGCGCGCAAGCCATCGCCGAGATGGGTCGCGCGGCGATGCGTGTGTCGGTAGTGGGCGGCATTGACCTTCTCCCAGCAAGTCGGAGACAGCCTGAACGCTTCGGGCGGCGATTGGCATGCCCGGTTTTCCCCGGGCCCGCCGCTCGGCCAGGCGGACCGCGACCAGCACGTGGTCGGCCTCGAGGCCTATGCATGCGCCTGGCCGAGGCGGAATCCGTTCCCGGCGTGCGAAGAGGATCTCGATGCTCTTTCACCATTGAAGTGTCCAGGGCCAATCCATGGCGAAGGGTCGGCCTGCGAGACGTCTTGCCGGGTCGTGCCGCGGCCGGTTCCCCCGAATGCATACGCAATTTGGCCGTATCGATGCGGCCAGACCTCCGCTTCCACGGCCGGGCGACTTCCAGTGCCGTTCGGCGCCGCGAGCGCCGACACGGTCGGTTTTCGGGCGCCTGCCCCAGGCGGCCGCGCGGTCTGACGGCGGTGCCGTCATCGGGTCGCGTCGGCCTTGCGACGCGTCTTCCAGTTCCCCTGCCGGTGCGGATGGAGTGCGAACCCGGAGCATACAAGGTTCGGACAGTGCGCACGGTCGCCCGTGCGATCAGGCGCGCCGTCTGGCGAGGTCGATCCAGTGGTCGAGGTCGAGAAGTTCCCCTATGACGCCCATGCGTCCGGCCAACCGCTCCGCGTCCGCGGCAGCGAGTTCGCCCATGCTGCGAATGCCGCATTCTCCGAGCAGCCAGACAAGGCCCGGTCCCGCTCCGGGCAGTGAGGACAGATTGCTCGCGTACATCGCGTCTCCTGCCGGGTCGCCGGCACCCCAGCGCGCTGCGGTTTCCTCCGCTGTTTCCGACACGATCTGCGCCGTCTCGGGCGGCTTTCCGGCCGCTGACGAGCCCGGACGCCCTGCTGCCGCAACCGGCCCGCGCAGTCCGGATGGCGCGGCCTCGGGGGCGGCCGGCAAGGCAGGCAGCCCGGGGGCGGGGTCCGCGGCCGTCACCGAATCGCTGCCGGTCCCCGGGGGGGCGCCGTGCAGCGCCGACTGCCGTGTGGCCGTGCCTGCCCTGGCAGGCGCTGGCCCCGGCGTATCTGCCGCGTCGGGCATGGCGGCCGCGGTGCCCTCCACGTCCGACCCGCGCCGATCCGCGTTACTGTCGGCCGTCTCCGGCGGCGCGTCGGAGATGCGATCCGGGTTGTTGGCCTCCTGGCCGGCCGAGGCCGGCGAGGAGGGCGCATCCTGCCGCTCGGCTGACGGCGCCGGCGGGGACCCGATGGTGATGATGTCCCGTTGCGACATGGCGCCGGCCGGGCAGAGCGCTCCGCTGCCTGTGCTCTGCGATCCCGACCCGTCGCCGTGCCCTGTCATGCGGCTGGCCTGCGGCGCATGGGCGAGACCTGCCAGTCGCCGTGCCGCGCGTGCCTTGCGCAACTGCGCGAGATGGGCCCGGGTGGAGGAGCGGAGGCTGCGATGTCGGCCGCCTGTCTGCGATGGAAGCACTGTCATGTCGGTCCTCTCAGTTCGCCGCGCGCGCATGCATGCGGTCGTGTTCCACGGCGTCCGTCCCGGAGATGGCGAGCCAGCGGTCGAGCGCGACGGCGGCGATCTCGCGGAAGCGGCGTTCCTGCAATGCCGTGCGGCAACGCGCCTCCACCAGTTCCGCGACGGACAGGTGGGCAGTGTCGCCGGGTGCGAGCGGGAACTGCCCCTTGCGCATGCGTTCGCAGCGCGCTTCCACCTCGGAGACAGCCGTCGCGATATCCTGCGCCACCAGCGCGTTGGCCTTCCATCCCACGCCACGCTCGCTCAGCGCGACGACGTAGTCGCGCCGGTCCCGCAGCCTGCGTGCCCAAAGCGTGAGGAAAAGATGCGGCTCGCCATGCGGGTCCTCGACGTGGCCGAGACGTGTACCGAGGAAGCGCAGCGGCGGGGCGCCCGCCCGATGGCACATCACGTCGTTCCACATTGCGTCGGCGATCCTCGATGGCTGCTTGGCCCGCGCCGCGCGGGCGGCACCGGATCTCACCATAGGCGCTCGGTGGTTTACGGCCGGTGAACGCGGCGTTCAGTGGCGCATCGGCTGGACGATGAACTCGCCCGCGGGGAAGAAATCGGCCAGAAAGCGGATCATCTCGGCCGCGCGGCCGGCGCTGTCGAACGTATAGACGAGGACATCGCGACCCTCGTCACGTACGCGGAGTTCGATGGAATGGGCCATGGCGCGTAACCGGTCGCCTCGTCTGAACGCTTTCAATCCTAGCGATTTCGTCTCGCCTGTCGATCCCCGCGGCAAGGCTTTGTTCAGCTTTGGGCGGCAAACGGGACCGGCCGACGTCAATCGACGTGCCACCGCCATCGCCGCCGAAAGGAGATCGCTCCGGATGAAGCAAATTGGCCAACTGATCGAAGCCGACGGGCGCTACGAGTTCCGCCATCACGACATGGCGCTCGTCGTCCGCGGCGATCACCCCGAATGGGTCCTGCAGGCCGCGGCCGAGGTCATGTCCCAGACCTGCAAGCTCGCGCTGGAAAGCCGGATCGACGAACTGGAATCCCTCGTGGAATTCGAGGAGGCGACCGAGTTCGACCTCGACGGCGCGCGTTTCGAACACCACGAGCGTTTCGAGACGGTCCCGCAATGTGTCGTCACGATGGGCCGCCTCGACTACCGCTGGGCCGCTCCCGAAGGGCGCGAGATGATGGGGCCGCGCTTCGACGGCCATACCGTCGCGCGCGTGCAGGACATGTCGCTCACCTACAGCGACAGCTTTCTAAAGAACGTCGACGGCGTCGACACCTCCGAACAGTAAGCGCAGACAGCAAGGATCCCAGGCATGGAAATCATCCCCTTCGGCAGCCAGGACGTCGACAACATCCTCGCTCGCGAACCGCAGCGTGCGGAATACCTTCCCTTCGGTGCTGTCCTGCTCGACCGCCAGGGCAGGATCGTGAAGTACAACAAGGCCGAAAGCGTCATCGCCAACCGCAATCCGGAAGAGATGATCGGCCTCGACTTCTTCAACGAGGTGGCCCCTTGCGCCAAGGGCAAGAGGTTCCACGGCGAGTTCCTGAAGTTCCACCAGACCGGCCAGATCAACGTCCTGTTCGACTACAAGTTCAACTACAAGGGCGCGAACGTGGCGGTGAAGATCCACCTGAAGTCTCAGCCCGATGGCCAGCATTGCTGGCTTTTCGTGAAGCGCGCCTGACACAGGGCTGCCGGTGTTGCCCGAACACTCCGCTCCCTGCTGCGAGGTCAGGCTCGCGCCGGACTTCGTCGCGCTCCTGCGGGCGTGGCGGAGCCTTGCGGGCGTGCCGGCCGCGGCCGGACCGCTGCCGTCCCACGCGGCCCCGGGGTCCCGGGAAGGCGTGGCTACCGGCGTGGGCGAGGGGGAGTTGGGCACAGCCGAGCCTGCCTCTCCCCGGCTGCCCTCGCCCGGTCTCGCCCAGCGAGACCGGGTCCCGGGCAGCGCCGCCGTCTCGCTCCGCCGCGACGGCGCCAGGCCAATCAGATTCGAAGGAGCGCTGGTGGCCTGCCGTGAATCCGTCGTGCAGCTCGAACACGCGGGGGAAACCGTGGCGGTCCGGCGCCACGTCGCGCTTTACCGCAGCGCGGACGGCGAAGCTGTCGGCCAGGTCGTTTTCCACCCTCCGCCCGACACTGCGGCCCGTCCCGTCTATCGCGCAGGCCGTCTTGCGCGGCCTTCCGACCTGCTCGGGCTCATGTCC
>CAZUVG010000001.1:18178-21001 GCA_964623765.1 uncultured Roseicyclus sp. | reverse complement strand
CGTCTATCGCGCAGGCCGTCTTGCGCGGCCTTCCGACCTGCTCGGGCTCATGTCCGACCCCGGTGCGGAGGCCTGTTTCGCGGTGTCCCGCGCGCCCGCCTTCATCAAGCGGTCGCCCCCGCCGGTTCCCGGCTTCGCAACGCAGGCCGGTCCCACTGGCACGACGAACTTGCCTGCCCCTGCTGCCGAGGCAGCCCCGACAATCGAACCGCCAGCAACCCGTTGAAGGACCTTCAGATGACCCATCCGATGCCCGTTGACCAAGCCTACGCTCCCGGTGCGGCCGAGACCAGTTCCATCGGGGCCGCTAACGCCTACAGGATCCGTCGCCTCGGGGCGCGGCCGCTGGTGTTCTCGGGGACCGAACTCGCCATGGCGATGAGCTTCACCCCCGAACTGCCATACTGGTACGAGATCAACGCTTATCGCACGGAGCGCCAGACATTCGTCCTGCGCATCAAGCATTTCCGTGCGTCCGAGACCGAGTCGGACAGCTGCGACGCCTGGGAGTTCGAGACGCTCGCCGACCTCTTCGACGCCATCGAGGCCTATGACGCGGCCCGCGACGTGCGCTTCGATCCGGCCCGACTTGCCGAGGCGTCGGCGGCCGAACTGGCCGGGCGTGCCATGGCGCTCAAGGCCGAGGTCGCCGCGGCGCGGGCGCATTTCGCCAGCCTTGCCGGCGAACTGTTCCAGGAAATGGAAGCCGCCGGGTGACCAGGGACGCGGGCAGCACGGCAGCGGCCGGCGCCGCGAACGGTGCGCTTCTCGGCGTGCCCGAACTGCGCCGTGTGATCCTGTCCCTGCTCGCATCCTTCCAGGATGAGCAACTGCGCACCGGTCGGCTCTCCCGCCGCAACCATGTCGCATCCGTCGCGGATGGACGCGGTCCGGAGGCTCTGGATGCAATCGCGATCGACGACGCCGAACTCGGGCTCGACAGCCTCGCTCTGCTGGATCTCGTCGGGCGTATCGACGTCTTCTTCGGCCTCTCGGTCACGGGGATCGAGGACCATCTCCTCCTGCATCGGCAGATTGGAGACTGGGTCCGTCTTGTGGCCCGTCATCTAGAGCGGATGGGCGCCGACGCGCGGTTGACCTTCGAGACGTCGGGCAGCGTTGGCGCGCCGAAGCGAGCCGTTCAGGCAAGGGCCGCGCTCGAAAGTGAGGTCGCGGCCCTGCGCGAAGGTCCGTTGAGGCATCACCGTGCTTCGGTGCGGATATTGTCCGCCGTTCCCCTTCACCACATCTACGGTTTCCTCTGGGGCGTGCTGCTGCCGATGCGCTCGGGCTGGACCGTCCGTGATCTGCCGCCGGGTGCGGCGGGCGCGATCCTGCGCGAGGCGCGGCCGGGCGACCTCGTCCTTGCCACGCCCTTCACCTGGGACAGGGTCGCCGCGCTGGGTCGGCAGGTGCCGGCCGGCGTGACGGGCATATCTTCGGGCGGGCCGAGCACGGTGGCGACTTGGGCCGCCGGGGCATCGGCCGGCCTCATGGGCATGATCGAAGTCTACGGCTCGACCGAGACCGGTGGCGTGGGCTGGCGCACCTCCGGCAACGCGCCATACCGCCTCATGCCCGACATCACGCGGGACCGCACGGGGCTGCGGCGCGCCGGAACGGGACCACTGCCAGTGCAGGACAACCTCGTCTGGACGGTTCCGGGTGCCTTCCTGGTCGAAGGGCGTCTTGACACGACCGTGCAAGTGGCCGGCGTCAATGTCGATCTCGATGCTTTGCAGCGTCTCATTGCCGCCCAGCCGGGCGTTGCGGAGGCAGCGGTTCGTCCCGACGGCGACAGGCTGAAGGCCTTCATCGCGACGGAAGGGCAGCCGGAGCCGGCCCTGGAGGAACGCCTGCGCGAGGCGATGCTTGTCCTGCCGGCCCCGTCGCGGCCGGTCCGCTACGCCTTCGGACCTAAGCTGCCCCGCACGGCCACCGGCAAGCCGGCGGACTGGTGATGGGCCGGAGCGCGCCGGCAGTTGGGCCATTATCGACGCGATTAAGCCTTCCTCAAGCAGAATCGCGCCAGTGTGGACGAGAACGAAGGAAGAACCGGGAAGAACTCCGTGACAAGACAGACCGAGCCGATCTCCCGGGTGGCCGCCGTCACCGCGGATGCGCAGCGCTCTCCCTGGCAGGGACTGTCGCGCGGCGCACGCTTCTTCGAGAACGTGGAGATCCGTGCCTTCCTTAAGCGCGCCGGTAGCTATGCCGCCGCCGGCATTCCTCTGCACCTCACCGGCCCCGCCGGCATGGGCAAGACCTCGCTCGCGCTCAGGATCGCCGAAAACCTGGGCCGCCCGGTGTCCTTCATGTCCGGCAACGAGTGGCTCACGGCGGAGGATTTCATCGGCAAGGAAATCGGCCAGTGCGAAAGCACCACAGTCGACCGCTACGTCCAGAGTGTCCGTCGCACGGAAACCAGCACGCGCCTCGACTGGGAGGACGGGATCCTGGCGGCATCGATGCGCAACGGCTACACGCTGGTCTACGACGAGTTCACGCGGGCCACGCCGCAGGCGAACTCGGTTCTCCTGTCGGTCATCGAGGAGGGCGTTCTCGTCTCGTCCGACCGCGTCGCGCGCCAGACCTACATCCATGCGCACCCGGATTTCCGCATCCTGCTGACCTCGAACTCGAGCGACTACGTCGGCGTGAATGGCGCCCCGGATGCGCTCGTCGACCGGATGGTGACGATCGCGCTGCCGCAGCCGTCCGTCGAGACGATGACGGGCATCGCCGCCTACCGGAGCGGGCTCGACCAGCGGACCTGCGAGCGCATCGTTCGGCTTGTTGTGCACCAGCACGATCCGGGCGGTA
>CAZUVG010000001.1:0-18168 GCA_964623765.1 uncultured Roseicyclus sp. | reverse complement strand
GCGGCCATCATGGTCGCGCGGATTGCTGCCGCGCCACGGGGAGAGGGGCAGCTGTGCGACCGCGACCTCGCGGTGATCGCGGGCGACGTTCTGCGGGGCCGCGGGGTGCCTGTCGCCGATGAAAAACTGGAAGGCGATCTTGCCCGTCTCGGGGAGCAGCCGGCATGAAGCGGCCTGCAGTGCTCATCCCGAGAGCGCCGCAAGGCGCGCGCAACGGCCAGCCGCGCAGCCGAAAGGACGCCGCGATCCAGCTCGTCCGTCTAGAATTCGACCTGGGCCGTCTCAGGCGCGCCATCGCGCAGGCCGAACGGCGCTGTCTCGCCGACCGCGAGGCGCTGGCCGAGAAGGAACGGCAGCGCCACGCTCTCCTCAAGCTTCTCAACGATTAGGCCGCCAGATGGACCATTCTGCCCCCGACCGTTTCCGGACGCGCGAACCCGCGCAGCCCACGATCACGGAGATCATGGCCCGCGCCCGTGCCGAGATCGTCGCCGCGACCGATCTTCCCGTGCTCTCCGTCACGAGGACCGCGCGCAGCACCGAAGGCGGCTGGACGGTCGAGCTCGAGCTGCTCGAAACCGCCGCCCGCATGGGCGACAACGATCTGCTCGCGGCCTACGAGGTGCATTTCGATCCGTTCGGCGAGCTCTCTGGCATCAATCGTGTCGGTCGCTACCACCGCGAAGAAGGAAACGCGCGATGACGCTCGAGGTGCGCAGACCCGGTGGCGGTGACAGCCTGGCGGACGTGCTGGAGCGCATACTCGACAAGGGCGTCGTCATCGCGGGTGACGTTTCCGTTTCGCTCGTCGGGATCGAACTGCTCACTATCCGCCTGAGGCTCCTGATCGCGACGGTCGACAAGGCCAAGGAGATGGGACTCGACTGGTGGGAGGCGGACCCGAGGCTCAGTTCCCGCGGCGAGGGGCTCGAGGCGGAGAACGCCCGGCTCACCGCGCGGCTCGACGCCTTGGAACGGGAAATGACGCGTCTCGTGCACGCGGGAGGGATCTCGTGACGCGGCGTGGCGAGGGACCTTTCCGGGCACTGGGCGAGGAACTCGACGCCCGCCTCGGCGAGATCATGGGGGAACTCGGCCGCGTGATCGAGGAAGCCGCGGACGGGACCGACGCCTGGCAACAGGGCGAATTCACCCGCGAGCGGACCATATCCACGCCGCGCGGCAATCTGCAGGCCGGGATCAGGCTCCGCGTCGGTAGCCTTGCCACGGACCGGAACGGGACTGACGAAGCCCGTGCCGGCGGCGGCGAGAAAGCCGACAACGCAGCGCCCCGACGCCCCGTCCGGCGGCCCCGGGGCACTGGCCTGCCCAAGGCCCCGGGCGATGCCGCAGGAAACGGCGACCCGTCCCTCTCCGGTCTCGCCCTCGCCGAGTCTGGAGACCCCGCCAGTGCCGCCACGGACGACGCGCAGGCGCCGTGGCCGGTCGAGGCCACGATCCTGGACGTCGACGGCCGCTGGACGCTGGTGGCCGATCTACCCGGCGTCGGACCGGAAGGCGTCACGATCGCCGAAGGCGAGGGTGGACGCGGTCTCCTTGTCGAGGCGCAGGGGCGCCGCCGGCGTTATGCCGGCCGTTTCGACCTTCCGCCCGGCCTGCGCGCGGCGGGGCTTTCTATGAGCCTGGTCAACGGTGTGCTCGAACTGCACGGCGAGGTTCCGAAGCCATGATCTATCTTTATGGTCTGCTGGCGGGGAACACGCCGCCCGATGCGGATGCGCTCGGTGAGCTATGCGGCGTTACCGGCGCGGTACGGTCGATGCCGACGGCTGCGGGTCACCTGCTCTTCGGGGAGGCCGCCGATTTGCGGATCCTGCCCAAGCGTCGCCATATGCTCGCCCATGCACGGGTGCTTGAGCGGTGCATGGACTTCGGTCCGCTGCTGCCGATGCGCTTCGGAATGGTCGTGGAGGGAAGCGAGGAGATCGTTGCCATGCTCGAGGCCGCCGGGCCGACGCTGGCAAGGCAGCTCGCGCGCGTCGCCGGGCACGCGGAGTTCGGGCTGAAGGTCGCCTTCCCGCGACAGGTCGCGCTCGAGGCCACGCTTGCCGCCGATCCTGCGTTGGCTGCGGAGCACCGGCGGCTCCTGGCCGCGACGGTCCCGCAACATATGGCCGCAGCGGATTTTGGCCGACGTCTGGCCGAGGGGCTCGACCGGCGCCGCGGCCAGGTCCAGAAGGCCCTCGTGGCCGCGATTGCCCCCGCGTGTCGCGCCCATGTCGTCGTCGCGCCCGAGGACGACGTTCAGGTCCTCCACCTCCATGCGCTTCTGCCGCCCGACCGCGCGGAGGAATTTGCCGTGGGTGCGGAGAAGGCGGCTGCGGCCTCCGGCTTCGCGCCCGGCGCAATGCCAATCGTGCAGCTTGTCGGGCCGGTGCCGCCCTTCAACTTCACGCGCATCTCGCTTGGGTCCGCACAATCGGAGGCGGCGTGATGGGGCTGCTGCGCAAGGTTCTGACCCTTCCGTTGAGCGGTCCTGCAAACGGTGTGCTGTGGCTCGCCTCGCGCATCGCCGACGCGGCCGAGGCGGAACTGAACGACCCTGCAGCGCTTCGCCGCGCGCTGGCCGAGGCAGAAGCTGCCCTCCTGGCGGGCGACCTGTCGGAAGAGGCGTACGACGCCATCGAGGAAGACCTTCTCGCCCGGCTCGGTGCCGTGCCATGACGCCCGTCTTCCTTAAACCGGTGGTGGCGGCCGACCTGTCCCGCGGTCTCGTCCGTCTTGCACCCGGCCAGATGGGAGCGCTGGGCCTCGCGCCCGGCGAAACCGTCGCCATCAGCGGCCGGCGTCGCACCCATGCCCGCGCGATCCCCGGCCCGGTGCCCGAGGGCGAGATCCATGCCGACGAAAGCCTTTCGCTGAACACAGGCGTGCAGGATGGCGAGGAAGTCGCGCTGGCGCCGGTCGGCCTCGGACCCCTGGACAGCCTGCGATTGCGCCTGCCCGAGGGCGCCGCCGCGGGTCCCGAGAACGTCCGGCCCGAGGATCTGCGCGACACGCTCTTCGACATGCCGCTGACCCGCGGCGACCGGTTTCGTCTGACGCTGCCGGGTGCGTTGCCGGCGGAGGCGGAGGTCGAGGCCGCGATGCCCGAGGACGCCGGCCACGTGACCGAGAAGACGGCCGTGACGCTCGCGCCCTATGACGTCTCTCCTTCGTCCGCCTATGCGGGGATCGGCGGGCTCGAGGACGAGATCGCGCGGCTTCACGAGATCGTCGCGACACCCCTCCTGCGCCCCGATCTCTTCCGGCGGCTCGGGCTCGATCCGCCGCGTGGCGTGCTGCTGGCCGGTCCCCCGGGCTCCGGCAAGACACTGCTTGCGCGCGCGGTCGCCGAGAACACGCGCGCCACTTTCTTCCACCTCGCCGGCCCCGAGATCGTTACCAAACACTACGGCGAGAGCGAGGCCGCGCTGCGACGGGTGTTCGCGGCGGCGCGCCGGCAGGCGCCGGCGATCCTGTTCATGGACGAGATCGACGCAATCGCGCCCCGCCGGGACGATCTGTCTGCCGAGAAACAGGTGGAGCGCCGGCTGGTCGCGCAACTCCTGGCCCTGCTTGACGGTCTGGACGACCGTGGTCAGGTCGTGGTCTTGGCCGCGACCAACCTTCCCGACGCCATCGATCCCGCGCTCCGCAGACCTGGGCGGCTGGAAAGGGAGATCGTGATCCCCCCGCCCGGTATGCGTCAGCGCCGCGACATTCTCGAGGTGCATCTCGCCCGGACGCCGCGCGCCCCGGACACCGATCTCGACGCCATCGCACAGGCCGCTTACGGCTATGTCGGCGCGGACCTCGCCGCGCTTGCCCGCGAGGCGGCACTGGCGGCGCTGGCCCGTGCGACGCGGGCGGCCGGCGGCGAGGCGCATGTTGAGGCGTCGCGCCTCGCCGTGACCCAGCCCGACCTCGAGCATGCGTTATCGGTCACGGCGCCGAGTGTCCTGCGCGGGTCCGGCGGACCCGTCGACGGCGTTGCGCTGTCCGAGATCGCGGGGATCGACGACGTCAAGGCGCGGCTTCTGCGGGCGATCGAATGGACGCATGCCGAGGCTGACACCGTTGCACGGTTCCGCGTCGTCCCGCCGCGCGGCATCCTTCTGACCGGGCCGCCCGGCTGCGGCAAGACGCTGCTGGCCCGGGCGATCGCCGCGCATGTCGGAATGAACTTCGTCGCGGTTCGGGCCACGGATCTTCTGACGCGTCATTTCGGCGAGGCCGAACAGGCTGTGGCCCGCCTGTTCGCGGCGGCACGGCATTCCGCGCCGACGCTCCTGTTCTTCGACGAATTCGATGCGCTGGCAGGCCGGCGCGCGGCTCATGACGGGGCAAGCGGCCGGATCGTCACGCAATTGCTCGTGGAGATCGACGGCATCGCGGGCAGGGACGGTATCGTCCTGCTGGCTGCCACGAACCGGCCGGACGCGTTGGATCCCGCGATCACGCGGCCAGGGCGCCTCGACGAGGTGATCGAGATCCCTCTGCCGGACACGCCGGCGCGGCGCGCGATCCTCGAGGTTCATCTCTCGCACCGGCCTCTCGCACCCGACGTGAATATCGCCGCGCTGGCCGACGCCACAGACGGCGCGACCGGTGCCGATCTCGCCGCCATCGCGGCCGCCGCGGCGCGGGATGCTGCCGCGCGCGAGATCGCGCAGGCCGGGCCCGACACGATCTCGCAGAGGGATCTGCAGGACGCGGTCTTGGCCTGGCAGGAGGGGCAGGGAGCGCGTCGGGCAGATTTCATAGCCACGGAGGGGCCGTCGGAATGAACCGCGCGGAGATGATCGCGATAATGAGCGCAGAGGTCGCCCCGTTCGAGGTCGACGACTTGCAGGTGGTGCGGCAGGAAGATCTCGCGGCCGTTCTTGCGCCGCCCCCCCGTCGGCGAATGCGTAAGCGCGCCGACGTGGTCCATGCCTCTGCCGAGCGCATGGCCCGGCTCGAGCGGTTGATGCCATCCGGTGCCGTGCTTCCCGTCCTGCCGGGGCATATCCTCGCGCCGCACGAGGCGCGTGCCACCCTTGCGGCGAACGCGGAACTCCTGCGTCGCGAATTGCGTCGTAGCGGGCTCCTGCGGCAGTTTCAGGTGACCCTGCACGTCGCGGAGCCGGACGACCCCGGCGAAAACGTGTTCCGTGACGAGGTCGTCCGGCGACTGCTCGCGGACCTCGAGGCCGTGAGCGACGAGATCCATCTCCTGCCGACAACGGCCGGTCTTGCGGCGAATGCAGTGGTGCTCGTCAGCGGGGACGGGGCCGATCGACTTGAGCATGTTCTCTCCGGGATCGATGCGCTGGGACCCGATCGGCTGAGGCTGCGACTGGTCGGCCCCGCGCCGCCCGTCTCCTTCGCCTCCATCGCGATCCGGCCGGTGCCGCCCCGCGAGATTGCTGGCGCGCGCCGGCTGCTGGGCGTTTCCCGTGGGGCCGATCGCGATGAGGTCCGCCGCGCCCGCGCCGCGCGGCTGCGCGCAGGCACCGGCGGACGGCCCGAGACCGTTCGCGCCGCCGCGGAGATCCTTCATGCCGCCGCGGCCTCGGGACAGCCCGGGGTGCCCTTGTTTCTCGCCCGTGTCTGGTCGGAGGGTATGGCGACAACGCCACGGCGTGCCACCTGCGAGGTCGCCTGATGCCTTTGCTGCTCATCGGGGCCCTGTCGCCCTCTGCACCGACGCCGAAGACGCTTCCGCATCTGCGTCTGCGCTGCGGCCCGTTGGATGCGCTCGCCATCGACGCCGACGCCGACGCGCCGGCAACGCCGGGCGAGGCGGAGGCGAGGACCCTCGACTGGGCCCGGCGCCAGACGGCGATCCTCTGCGACTACGTCGCGGCGTCCGACGTCCTGCCGGTGAAGATCGGGGCCGCCTTCTCCGACGCCTGCGCGGTCATCCGCCACGTTCGCGCGGCCGCGCCGCTGTTCCGAAGGATCGATGCTCAGCTATGCGCCAGGGTCGAGTTCGCCGTATCCCTGCGAGAGACGGAAACCGCTGCCGCCGCGGAGCCGGATCGCGGGAACATCGACGGCCGCGCCTATCTCCGCCGCGGCCGCAACCTCCGGGATCGGCGCGCCGGGAGGAACGCCGAGCGACGTCGCTTCGTCGCGGGAATCGGGGAGCAGTTGTGCGGCCCCGGCAGGCTCGTGCGCCGGGACCAGCCGAGGGACCGCTTGTCGCCGGCCCGATGGTCCGTCCTGCTGCCGCGCGAGGAGGTGTCGACGCTGCTCTCCGACCTGAACGGGTCTGCCGAGACGGCCGGGCGGCTCGGCTTCGTGATCGAGGCCGTGGGCCCTTGGCCTGCCTTCAGTTTTCTCGATGACTGCGGGGCCGTCACCCATGGCTGACGCGGGGCTTCAGGTCGAATTCGCCAGCGCCGAGGATGCGCTGTTGGCAAGCGACCGCCGGCTGGTGGACCTGGTCGACGGTCTGCTCGGCAGCGGGGTCGTCGTGAGGGGCGAACTTTGGCTGACAGTCGCCGACGTCGACCTCGTGTATCTCGGCGTGAACCTTGTGCTCGCCAACCCCGACAGCATTTCCCCACCCGGCGAGCGCGGATGATGGAGGTGCTGGGCCTGACGGACGCGGTGGAAGAGCGGGCCGACCCGAGACTTTCGCGGGTCGGCGATCTGGCGATGGTCCTCCTGCCAGGCGACCGTCGGCGTCTGCCGCGCCAGCGGATGCGCCGCCAGATGGATTGCGCCGCGGCATTCCCGAGCTTCTTGCCGTTTGCACCGGCTGCATCGGTCGAACGTCATGAGGTCGAGCGCTGGCTCGCGCCACGCATGAAAGAGGTTGTACTCTGTCTCGAACGGATCCGGAACAGGGTGCAGGTCACGATCCATGTCGATGCCGCGGCGGCGCGACCGTCCCCGCGTCCGGCCGACTGGCTGCGACAGCGCGCGGCGGCGCTGCGCGACCGCCGCGAGGCATTGAACGTGCTTCGGGAACGCGCGACCGGCCTGGGTGCCATTGATGCGGCTGCAACGGCGGAGGCGGACCGGCTCCACCTGCTGTGCGACCGGTCGGGTCTCGAGGTTCTCGTCGCCGGCCTGTGCGAAGCGGCGGGCACGCCTGCCCGGCTGCACGTGCGGGCCCAGGTGTCGGGCCCCTGGCCTGTCTTCGCCTTCGGACCCGGGAGGTGCGCCGCTTGACCCTCGAAGACCTCGGTCTCGACCCGGAACCACAGGACCTCGCCAAGGCACTGGCCCGCCTCAATGCCGAAGGCGCCCGGCTCGCCATCGACCCTGAGACGGTGGAGCAGGACCTCGCGCGCCTGGTGCTGGGGCTCATGGAGTTTCTCCGCCAGCTCATGGAACTCCAGGCGATCCGACGCATGGAGAACGGTTCGCTGACGCCGGAACAGGAGGACGCACTGGGACGCACTCTGATGCGCGCGGAGACTGCCATTCACGATCTGGCCAGCCGGTTCGGACTTCGTCCCGGGGACCTGGCGCTCGACCTGGGGCCGCTCGGTCGGACCGTCTAGTCCGCGCCGACGCCATGACGGCAGTCGACGGTGCCTGCGAAGGACATGCGCAAAGGGATTGCACGTCATCTCGGACCTTTGGAACGGACGACCGTTCTGCGAAGCGATCGCGGGCACGGCTGCGCCGGTGATGCCGTGCCGTGAGGATCTGCCAGGTCAAAGCGCAGCTTTTCGCGCGATGGCGTCCGCTGCCATGTTGCGTCTTGGATGTTCCTGCCGCAATTGCCCGCGGCCCGTACGGCCTGCGCACAAAAAAAAGAGGGCTATGATACGCGTCCTGGTCGCGGTCATGCCGCTGGCCACCCTGCGAACTTGTTCAAGGGAAGCATTTCTTGCGGAATTGTCGTCAGTCCTGTCGATTTTGTCGGGAACCGTCCGGGCGCAGGAACCGGAACTCGGGGTGCGCCCGAGCCCGGCCCTGGCGCCGGAGCGGCGTCAGGCTGCGGCCGGATCGACTGTAAGCCCCACTGCCTCGGCGTATTTCAGCCAGCTCTCGATGGAGGCGACGACGGCGCGCACCTCGATCGCGATCAGTTCGATTCCGACCAGCGATACCCGTACGAAAGCGTCGACGACGACGCCCTTGTCGAGGATCCGGTCGACGACTTCCGCGATCGAGGCGGAAGCGACGCTTTTTTCGATGGCCATGTCTGTTTCCTTTCGTGGCGAAGGGTGCCGCGCGAACGGCTGCATCGAGTTAAGCGCGCAAGGTCTAAGGATGGGTTGAGAGACCACGGACCCCTAGCATTCTCCGGATTTTCCGGGCGACTCCGAGCCTTGGACGGGGCGCGGCAGCGAGGCCGCGCGTTGACGCGCGTCGGCGAGCAGTTCGGCAAGCGCAGTGCCCATCGCCGCGGCGCGCCGTATGTCCCGAGGATCCTTCCCGGTCCGCGGCAGGGCTTCGAGATCTCTCCGCAAAGCCTCGACCGTTGCCTCGATCCTGCCGAGGGCCGGCGTGATGTCGTCGCCGCTGCAGCACGCCGCTCTAGTGGCCGCGGCGCCTTCCGCCATGCCCCGCCGCCGCGCAACAGCCCCGAGGCGGCTTTCGAGGCGAGCCAGGCGGGTGGCAGCGCTTGCCGGCGGCGCCGCGCCCTCGGGTCGCGCGGAAGCGCCGGCGGCGAGGGCGGCCTCGATGACCGAGAGACGTCCTGCCATTGCCTCGAAGGCCTGATCCTGCCGGCGTCCGAGCGCTCCTATCGCGGCGAGAAGCCGGCCGAGGGCGCCGCGGGCCGTCCCGGGCGGCGGGGGCGCTGGCGGCGCATCGGCGCCGTGTCGCTCCGCCAGTGCAGCGATCATCGTCTCCATTGCCGCCAGACGACGGTCGATCGCGGCAATCTCGTCCGGCAGGGAAACCGCCGCGGCGCTTGCCTGAGACCCACGCTGCATCGGGCCAGGTTCCCCGTCCCAGGGCGCCCCGGGCGGGGCAACGCCGGAGATTGCGCGGGCCAGCCGGTCCACGACGGGCTCGAGCCGGTCGACCGACAGGCGCGCCGAATGGGCGGCCAGCCCGTCGAGCCTCTCCACGTACTCGTTGACGGTGAATTCGAGCAACTCGATCCGGTCGCCGAGAACCTCGATCCGTGCCTCGCGATCGGCCTCGCCGGATGCGCGACGGCGGCCCGCGGCGCGCGCCCGGGACCGGGCCAGTGCCGCCGCCTGCAGTTGGAGGGAGCGGCGACCGCCTGGATGTGCCCCGCCGCCGACGGCGTCCTTCTCCACTGGTCCCGGCAAGATCGCCACTCCGACTCGGTTCGATGACGGGAATACCCGCAAGCGGTTAACGGGGCCTTTCGCGCCGCTCCCGGCCATGGCGGCGACGGCGAAAGGGAATCTTCAGACCTCGCGAGTTATGGAGCGCTTCAGCATCCCAGCGGCGAGGTGAGCCATGCCCAAGGCGGAGAACAATGCGGAGAACGAGGCGCAGGCCGGTGCGCTGGCCGCCCGGCTCGGCGAGCGGCTTCTCGCGCACGGGTCATTGATCCAGTTCTCGGCCGAGACCGGCCAGCTCCTGGAGGTGAACGATGCCGCGGCCTTCCTGCTCGAAACCGACGTGGAAGGACCGTACGACCACGGTTTCGACGCCCTGGTCGGCGGCGACGACCTCGATGCGGGCCAGCTCTGGCAGGAGGTGCAGTCCGGCGCCCGCGATGCCTGGACCGGGAGCTTGACGGGAACCCTGTCACAGTCGGCCTATCCGGCCGCCTTCCTCGCCGCCCGGGTTGAAGGGGCCGACGGCGACAGGATCGCCGTCCATGCCCGGCAGATCGAGACCGCGGGCGCTCCGGCGCCCGAGGCGGGCGGTGCCCCGTCGGAAGCCGCCGCGATGGCTGCCGCGCTCGGCGAATACGTGGGCCTGATCGCCTACGATGCGGACGGACAGGTCACTTTCGCCAACGACCGCGCCGCGATGGCGCTGGAATTCTACGGCGAGGACATGGCCGGACGTTCGCACGACTCGCTCTGGCCGGACAGCGAGACCAGCAAGCCCGACTACGTCGAGTTCTGGGAGAAGCTCCGGCAGGGCCGTATCGTCGAGGGACGCCACCTGCATGTCACCAACGAGGGCAACGCCCTGTGGCTGCAGTCGACCTTCGTGCCCGTGAAGTCCGCCGACGGCGGGCTCGATTCTGTCGTCCAATGTCTCATGGACGTCACCGAGGCCACCGAGGCCGCCATCGTGGCCGAGCGGTTCCGCAGCGCCGTAGCGGGAGAAGCGACGCTCGCGGAGTACGATCCGGAGGGCCACGTGCTCGACGCGAGCGATGCTTTCTGCAAGGCGCTGGGGCACGACAGGACGAAGCTTATCGGGAAGAACATCCGGAAACTGCTCGACCGGGAATTCGCCCGCGGCACCGATTTCGCTTCGGCTTGGGAAACCGCGGGCGAAGGACGTCCGGCCGCCGCGGATCTTCGTCATTCGACGGCCGAGGGGGACAGTCACTGGACCCGTTGCATGCTGATCCCGATCGTCGATGGCACCGGGCGCGTACAGCGCATCGTCGAACTGGCCAGCGATATCAACGTCATGCGCCAGCGGCTCGAGTTTCTCGAGACACGCTATGCCGCGATCAGCGACCTGATGTGCATCGCCGAGATCAGCGCGGCAGGCACCGTCCAGGCGGCGAACAAGCGCTTCTGCATCGAGACGGGCGGATACGAGAACGACTACATCGGCAAGGACTACGCCATGTTCGTGCCGGAGGACGTCCAGAAATCGCCCGAATACGCGGAATTCTGGAACAACCTCCGCGAAGGTCAGCGCGAGCAGGGCGACTACAGGCGGCTCGCCGTGGACGGTCGCGAGATCTGGCTGCAGTCGACCTACGTGCCTCTGAAGCCGGCGGACGACGACCGGGCGCGCACCATCCTCTGCCTTGGCAGGGCCGTGACCGAGCAGAAGGCGCGCATGGCCGAGATCGAGGGAAAGGTCGGCGCCATCGAGGAGGCGATCGGCGTCGCCGAATACACGCCCGAAGGCGAGTTCGCCCATGCCAATCAGCGCTTCCTGAAGTCCCTGCATCTCAAGTGGGAGGATATCCGCGGCAGGCCCCAGTCGGTCCTGAACGGCGACGAGGGCGACAGTGATGCCTACCGCACCATGTGGCAGCGGTTGCGCGAGGGGCAAGCACTGGCACGGCAGCACCACCGGCGCGGCGGCGGCAGCGCAGATACCTGGCACGATTCCTTCTACGCGCCGATCCGCAACCATCTGGGCGAATGCGTCCGGGTAATGGAGTTCGCGCGAGACGTGACGGAGGAAAAGCGCGATCGCGTCGGGCTGGAGGAGCGCTGGGCCGGGGCGCAGAACGCCTTCGCGATCGTCGAGTTCGACCCCTCCGGTACCATTCGCGGCACCAACGACGCGTTCCTGAGGCTCGTCGGATATTCGCGCCGCGAGATCGTCGAACAGCATCACAGCATCTTCTTCACCACCGAGGTCGTCCAGTCCCAGGACTACCGCGATTTCTGGATGGCGCTCGCGCGCGGCGAAAGCCGGGAAGGCTCCTACCGGTTCAAGGGGCGGTTCGACCGCGACCTTCACATGCGCGTCCATTACATCCCGGGGCGGAACGCGCTGGGCGAGATCGACAAGGTCCTGATGTTCGGACTCGACGAGTCCGACTTCGTGCGGCTCAAGTCGGAGCTGCGCGATGGCGCGGAGAGCATCCTTGACGAGATGCAGGCCATCGTCAGTGCCGAGGGCGCGAACCGCAGCGACATCGACGACGTCTCGGGCACGATCGAGGCCTCGCGCAGCGCAATCCTCGCCAGCGAGGAAACCCTCCGTGGCGGGCTCGAACAGCTCCGCAGCGTCAAGAGCGCGGTCCAGGTGATCTCGGACACGATCAACACCGTCAACGAGATCGCCACGCAAACCAATCTCCTTGCCTTCAACGCCGCGATCGAGGCAGCGAGGGTCGGCGAGAACGGCGAGGGCTTCTCGATCGTGGCCGACGAGGTGCGTCGCCTCGCGGAGCGCAATACGGCCGCGGCGCGCGAGATCTCGACCCAGACGCAGCTCGTCGCCGAGCGCATGTCCGCCGGCGGCGACACCACCGAGCAAGCCATCGGCCGCCTGAAGGAAAGCGCCGACAGGCTCGGCGCCAGTCGCAGCCGGATCGAGACGCTACTGGAGCGCACGATGGCGCATCGCGACACGGTCGGCTCCATCTCCGAGATCCTCTCCGAACTCAAGAAAGGGGCCGCCTAGTGACAGGATCGCAGGACGTGCCGCAGACCGCCGCCTGCACGATCGGCCTGCTACGCTGCGCCGACGAGGCATTCGGGATTCCGTCGGATGCGCTGCTCGAGGTGGCACTGGTGCAGAAGCTCGACACGATCCTTTCGCCCGACCCTGCCGTGCTTGGCGCGGTTAGCCTGCGCGGGACCTTGGTTCCCGTGCTTGATCCCCTCGTGCTCTGTGGCCTGAGCCGGTCGCGCGCTGGCGGGCCCGGGCACCGTCCGGCCTGCGCCATCGCCGCGATCGTGACCGACGGTCGTGCCATGGTCGCGCTCGGCGTGTCCGGCATCGCCGGTCTGCGCCGCTGCCCGACCGAAGAGATTCAGCGCCTCGGTGGTGAAGCCGACACCAATGCGCTGGCCGGCCACGCCCTGCTCGAAGGAGAGATCGTCCACATCCTCGATCCCGCTCGCCTTCTGGCAAGGAGCGACTTGCCGCGGGCGGCGCGCCGGCCGCGCAGCAAGCCGACCGACTCGGGCGGGGATCATGCCAAACACCTCGTCTTCGAGGCCGGTGGCGCGACTTATGCCCTGACGGCGGAACACATATTCGGCACGGTACCGCGACAGGACCTTGCCGAGCGCTGGCTGGGATCGGGCGGGACGACGGGATGCCTGCGCGTGCAGGAGCGACGCGTTCCCGTGGTCGATCCGGGCGTCCTGTTCGGGCTAGGCACCGCGGGGCGCGATGGGCAGCCCGAATACATCGTCCTGCAAATGCCCGGCGACCGCCTCGTTGCGCTCGCGGCGGACGAGGTATGCCGGATCCAGCCCGTCCCGCGGTCGCGGATACATGGCACCGGCGATGGTGGCGCTGCCGGATCTCCCTTGCTCACGGGGACCTTCGACTGGGACGGCAGAATGGTCTTCGTGGTCGATGCCGAGCGCCTGCGACGAGAGCCCCGGCTCGCCGGAATCGCCGAACTCTCGGACCGGCACCCCGCGGCCGGGCCGGATGCCGCCGGACCTTCGACCGGATCTGCGACCGACGGTACGGAAAGGGACGTGATCCCCGAGCGCGTCCGCCACATCGTGTTCCACGCTGCCGGGCGCCTCGCTGCACCGATCGAACACGTCACGCGAATCATCGAGCCGCCTTCGGAACTGACGTTCAGCCGCGCGGCGATTCCGGGTCTGTTGGGGCTGTTCCCTGCGGACGGCCTGCCGGTCCCGCTGGTGGATCTCGCCGCCCATCGCGGACGCGGGCAGCCATCGCTTGCAGACGGGTGCCGCGTCCTCGTGAGCCAGACGGACGCGGGAATGGTCGGCTTTGTCGCCCATGCGGTCGAGGGCATCGCGGACAGCGACTGGCGTTCGCGGCCAGCGGCACGTCTGCCCGGCGGCGGCGATCTGGTGCAGTTGCGGCACAACGGGACGCCCATCGTCCTTGAACGGGTGGAGCTGCCGACGATCGCGCGCGCGATCCTCGACGCGTGGCGGATACCGCGCGACGCGGACGCGGTCTCGTGTGAAGGCGCAACCCGGGCCGTAGACTTCGCGGAGGCTTGATCGGCCGGTCACGGGCGGCATGCCCCGCCTTCCCGGGGCCCGAGCCTCGACGGGTCGCCGCACCGATCGCCCCCTCGTCGCTGGAGTCGCGCTTGGGCAACGCGGCAACGCCGCATGGCAACACGATTTCTTAACCCCACCCCGTGATACTCCTGCCGGGGTCAGCCGGGATCGGGCGATGAACGAAACATTCCTGCGCGCGGTGTCTGCCGTGGCCCTTGCCGCCATCGTCTATGCCGGGGTGCTGCTCTACCAGTCCCAGTTGTCCTGGACCATCGGGCGCAAGGCCGAGGTCGCGGCCATGGCATGGATGGACTACGTCGAACGGAACCTGCCCGACCTCGAGCGCCTCGCCCGCGGGGGCGACCTCACGGCGGCCGAACGGGCACTCCTCCGCCCTGCGATGGAGGCGCTCGACATCGTCGGGTTCGCCATACTGGAGGCGAGCGGCGAGCACGGGTTTGCCTACGGACTGCCGGCGGGGCAGGCAGCGGGCGCCGCTCCGCTGCCGGCCCTGTGGCAGGGCGGATTCGCAGCGCCCGATCCTGGCGGCATCGCGGTGACCCTGCTCGATCCGCCCGACGGTTCCGGCGGGCCTGCGACGCAGGCCGACGTGCGCATCGCTCGCCCGGCCGCAGCCGCGGAGGCGGGCATCGTCGTCCGCGTGGACGTGGCCGAGGCGCGCGCCGTGACCGAAGCCGCCTTCGCCCGATTCGCGGTGATGCTGGGCGCGCTGGGCCTTGCGGCGCTTGCCATTCCCACGCTGCATTGGGGCCGCGCCTGGCGCGAGACGCGACGCAAGAACGTGGCCCTGAAGGAGCGGGCGCTCAAGGAGGCGCAGCTGTCCCGCGAGGTGCGCCTGATCGGAGACCTCAACGGCTGGCTGCAGTCAAGCCGGTCGCAGGCCGAGTTGTTCGAAATGGTTGCGGGCTTTCTCACGCGCCTTCTCCCGGCCTGCGAGGGCGAGATCTACGTCTACGCCAATTCCCGGGACGCGCTGGTGGGCTGTGCCGGCTGGGCCGGCGCCGATCCGCGCGACCACATCCATCCAGAGGAATGCTGGAGCCTGCGGCGCGGCCGAACCTACCAGTTCGGTCTCGACGAGATCGGCTTTCCCTGCGCCCATGTCGGCCCCGGTGACCGGCGCAGATATCTCTGTATGCCGCTGCTCGCCCATGGCGAGACGGTGGGCCTTCTGCACCTTAGGATGCGGCAGGGCGCCGACCCGGAGGTCTTCTTGGCTTCGCGGAAGCTCGCACAGCTCTGCGCCGAACAGATCTCGATGGCCATCGCCAACGTGCGCATGCGCGACGAACTGCACGACCAGTCGATCCGGGATTCGCTGACCGGCCTCTTCAATCGGCGGCATCTTGCGGAGACGCTGCGCCGGCACCTCGGACGCGCCGCGCATTCCGGCGCCGGTCTCGCGCTCCTGTCGATCGACGTGGACCACTTCAAGAAGTTCAACGACAACTACGGCCACGATGCCGGCGACATCGTCCTGCGCGCCGTCGGCGACGTGCTCGACCGTGCGACCGACGGCAACGAACTGGCGGCGCGCCCGGGCGGCGAGGAATTCATGGTCGTTCTTCCGGCCACGGATGTGGCCGAGGCCCTGCACCGGGCCGAGAGCATCCGGGAGGGCATCCAGAACATCTCCATCCGCTACGGCGAGAAGATGCTTCCGAGCGTGACGGCCTCGATCGGCATCGCGCTCGCCCCGCGCGATGGCACCGCGCCGCAGGAGCTCATCCGCGCCGCCGACCGGGCGCTCTACGCGGCCAAGGCCGGGGGACGCAACCGCGCGGTCCTCACGACGCTGATCGACGTCGAGGCGGAGGACCGCGCCGCGGATGACAGGGCGTTCGAGGCCGCCCGCACGCGTCGTCCGGTGCAGGTGGCCGACGACGGATCCGCCGTGCCGGGAAGGCATCCGGGTCTGTCCCCGACCGGTGAACGGACTGCGCCCGATCCGGAAACGTAAAGTCGGCAAGACATGCCCGTTTGCGGCGAGTGAACAAGCAACGAGGCCGCGGGGCCGGCCTGATCGTTCACGATTTCAGGACAATGCCCGTCGCCCGAAATGCAACCGACGCCGCGCCCGGATGCATTTCTTCGCCATGAGGGAATACGCCAGTCTTGCCCGGTCGACTTCCTGCCACTCCCCGTCAGGTCCGAAGCGCCGGCTGCCTTGGCAAGGGCAGGCGGCATGCGCGAAGCGGCGGACGCGGTAAGCGGCGTGGTCGTAGTGCCGCCAGTCCAGCCGGCGCACGCGACAACGCGGGCGGCTGGCGCCCATCGCGACCTCCGGGAGGCGGCGGATCGAAGGCTTGCCACGCCCCGACGACCAGTGGGGCAAGGAGGGGCTGCTCGACCGCGACACGGTAAAGGGCGACGTCCCGGCGCCATTGGTGCGGCCTGACGGAAGCAGCCCGTCGAGCCTTGTCCCGAGCCTGCCGACCGTGGTCCGCAAACCGGCGATCCCACGGCGCGGCGGGCGCTCAAGGGCACGAATTGCGGCCCATGCAATTCCGAGACGCGCTCAGGGCGCTGTGCGCGCGCGCCAGTCCGCCCAGTCCTCGGGCGTGTCGAGATCGACGAGCGCGCGCTCGCCTGCGAGCGGCACGAGATGGACGCGCGCCGCGTGGCGGGCGAGCACGTCGCGCGCGCCGCGGTCCCCGGTCAGCGTGGCCAGTTCGGGCAGAAGGTCGTCGGGGAACAACACGGGATGACCCGGCGTGCCCTCGGCGCCGGCCGCGCGCAGGATGGCGCTCGGCGCCTGGCGCGACAGCGAGAGCAGAAGGTGCATGTCGGCCGCGGTCACGTCGGGCATGTCGGCCAGGACGACCAGGACGGGCCCGGCGAGCCCCGCGATGCCGGTGACGATGGAGGCCGCCATGCCGGCACCCCCCGGGGCCTCCTGCACCTCGACGTCGAGCCCGCCGAGCACTGCGCGCCGTGCGCCCTGGCCGGGCCCGATCACGACCCGGGTGGGGCCGGCGCGCAGGCAGCGGCGGGCCATGACCTCGAGAAGCGTGCGGGGGCCGAACGGGGCTGGCACCTGCTCCAGCATCTTGTCGGCGCCGCGCATCCGGGTTGCACGGCCCGCGGCAAGCAGGAGGATCGTGGGCTCGGCCGTCATCCGCGCATCCGCGCGCCCTCGGGGTCGAAGAGCGGACGGGTGACCATGCGGGCCGCGCGCATATCGCCGAGGATCTCGATCTCCACCGCGCGGTTCTCCTCCACCAGCCCGGTCGGCAGGAAGCCCAACGCGACCGAGACGCCCGCGTGGTGCGAGTAGCCGCCGGAGGTGCAGAAACCCACCACCTCGCCGTCGTGCCATATCGGCTCGTAGGCCACCACGTCGGCATCGCCGGCATCGACCTTGAAGGCGCAGAGCTTGCGGGCAGGGCCTGCCGCGCGCTCCGCCTCGGCGGCGGCGCGGCCGATAAAGTCCACGTTCTTCTTCCACGCGACGAACCGGTCTAGGCCCGTTTCTCCCACGGTGTAGTCGGGCGAGAATTCCCGCATCCATGCGCCGAAGAAGCGGTCGAGGCGCAGGCTCATCATCGCGCGCATGCCGAAAGGGCGCAGGCCGAATTCCTGCCCCGCGGCCCAGAGGACGGACCAGAGCCCGCGCTGCTCCATCGCGTCGACGTAGATCTCGTAGCCCAGATCGCCGGTGTAGCTCACGCGCTGGACCACGGCCTCGGACAGGCCGATCACCATGCGCTTCACGTCGAGGAAGCGGAACGCCTCGGCGCCGACGTCCGCATGGGTCACGGACTGCAGGAGGTCGCGCGCGCGGGGTCCCGCGATCTGGAAGCCGGTGACGCGGTCGGAGACGTTCTCCACCGTGACGTCGCCATCGAGATGACGGTCGAACCAGCGCATGTGGAAGTCCTGCGCGCCGTAGCTGGCCGTGAGGCGGAAGTCCTCGGGGCCGAGGCAGGAGATCGTGAAGTCGCCCATGATCCGCCCCGACGGCGCCAGCATCGGCGAGAGCGTGATGCGCCCCGGCTGCGGCACGCGGCCGGCCATGATACGGTCGAGCCAGGGGCGCGCATCGGGTCCCTTCACGGTGTATTTCCCGAAGTTCTGCACCTCGTTGATGCCGACGCCCTGCCGCACCGCGCGCACCTCGCGCGCGGTCGCCTCCCACGCGTTCGAGCGGCGGAAGGAAGGCGTCTCGTGGCGCGGCTCGTCGCCTTGGGCGAAGTAGTTCGGCACCTCCAGCCCGTATTGCTGTCCCCAGACCGCGCCCATCGCGTCGAAGGTGTCGTACATCGGCGAGGTGCGCCACGGGCGCGCGGCGGGCAGTTCCTCGTTCGGGTAGGAGACGGAAAAGCGCGTCCGGTAGTTCTCGACGACCTTGGGCAGCGTGTAGCCGGGCGTGGTGAAGCGGCCGAAGCGGGCC